>NZ_QQWV01000012.1:0-91656 GCF_003951715.1 Sphingomonas sp. ABOLH
CCCGAAGCTAGCCCCCAACAATCCTCCCCGCTAGCTTCGGGCGTATCCTTCGCTATAGCCTTGGCCCATGCCATCGATCGATCGCTACATGGCCCGGCTGATCGCGGTGCCGCTATTCTCTACGCTGTTGATTTCGGCGATGTTGCTCGTCCTCGACCGGATGCTGCGACTGTTCGATTTCGTCGCGGCCGAAGGCGGTCCGGTCAGCGTCGTGTGGCGGATGCTCGCCAATCTCCTGCCCGAATATCTGGGGCTCGGCATTCCGATCGGGCTGATGCTCGGCATCCTGCTCGCCTTCCGCAAGCTCGCCACCTCGTCGGAGCTGGACGTGATGCTGGGCGTCGGCATGAGCTATTGGCGGCTGCTGCGGGTGCCGTTCCTCTATGCCACGGTGCTGGCCGCGGCGAACCTCGCGATCGTCGGCTTCGTGCAGCCGCTAGCACGCTATAATTACGAAGCGCTGCGCTTCGAGCTGCGCACCGGTGCGCTGGGCGCGTCGATCAAGGTCGGCGAGTTCACCAAGCTGGGCGAGCGGATGACGCTGCGGATCGAAGAGAGCCGCGATTCCGGTGCCGACCTGCGCGGCATCTTCGTGCAGGCGAGCCGCCCGAACGGCCAATGGCTGGGCGTCACCGCCGAGCGCGGCCAGTTCCTGCGCTCGCCCGATCCCGATACGATCATCTTCCGCCTGACCAACGGCACGCTGATCCACAACGCGCCCGATTTCCGCGTTCCCCGCACGCTGACCTTTACCGCCCACGACCTGCCGATCGACCTGCCCAAGTTCGGCAGCTTCCGCCCGCGCGGCGGACGCGACCTCGAACAGACGCTGCCGCAGCTGGCGATCACCGGGCGCAACCCGAATGTCAGCGAAGAGGATCGCGACGGGGCGCGGGCCAACTTCCACTTCCGCCTGGCGGAGGTGGCGACGATGTTCCTGCTGCCGATGCTGGCGCTGGCGCTGGGCGTGCCGCCCAAGCGGTCGTCCTCGGCGCTCGGCGTGTTCCTGTCGATCGTGATCATCGTGACCTATCACAAGGTCAACGAATATGGCGAAGCGGTCGGCGGCCTGGGCCGGATCGACCCGATCATCGCGCTGTGGGGGCCGTTCCTGCTGTTCGCGGCCCTGGTCTTCCGCCTCTATTGGGTGATCGCGCGCGTCCCCGGCGGCGAGCCGATCGGCGGGCTGGAACGCGGCGCGGCGAAGGTGGGCAAGTTCATCGGCCGTTACCTTCCCGGCAAGCGCAAGGCGGCGGCGTGATGCGCGGTTTCTTTCCCTCCTCGACGGTCGCGATCTATATGGCGCGGCTGTTCCTCGTCCGCACCTTCGCCATCCTGTTCGCGCTGGTGCTGGTGTTGCAGGCACTCGACCTGCTGAGCGAGAGCGGCAAGATCCTGGCGGTGCCGGGCAACGGGCAGGCGGAGATCCTGCGGTATGTTTCGCTCCGCACGCCGCAGATCATCGCGCGCTTCCTGCCCTTCTCGGTCCTGCTGGGCACGATCCTGACGCTGACCCAGCTCAACCAGAACAGCGAGATCATCAGCCTGAAGGCCGCCGGCCTGTCGGCGCATCAGGTGCTGGCGCCGCTGATCCTCGCCAGCTTCGGTGTGGCGGCGCTGTCCTTCGCGTTCAACGAGCGGGTCGTCGCCCGGGCGACCGCCACCCTGTCCAGCTGGGACGATGTCGATTACGGGCCGATGCCGGTCGACCGCGGCGAACGGACCAATGTGTGGGTGCGTGACGGCGACAATCTGGTCCAGGTGGCCCGCGTCGCCGGTCGGGGCGAAGCGACCCGGCTGCGCGGGATCACCGTCTACAATCGCGATGGCAGTTCGCTGCGGGAACTGGTCACCGCCAGTCGCGGCTGGCGCGAAGGCGGCGCGTGGCGGATCGACAATGCCGAACGCTTTACCGTCGCGACGGGGGTGCGTGAGCGGCTGGGATCGCTGAAGATCGCCGGCGGGGTGCGGCCCGATCAGTTCACGCTGCAGAATGTCGATCCCGACGGCCTGTCGTTCGCGCAATTGTCGACCGCGATCGATGACCTGACCGAGGCCGGCCGCCCGACCAAGGCACTGGAAGGCGCGCTGTGGCACAAGCTGTCCGGGCCGCTGTCGGCGGTGCTGATGCCGCTGCTGGCCGCGGTCGCGGCGTTCGGCGTTGCCCGTTCGGGCAAGTTGTTTGTCCGCGCGGTCATTGGCATGGCGCTGGGGTTCACCTATTTCGTGGCGGACAATTTCGCTCTCGCGATGGGCAACCTTGGGGCTTATCCGCCGTTCCTTGCGGCATGGGCGCCGTTCCTGCTGTTCTTTCTGATCGGCGAGGCGGTGCTGATCCGGACCGAGGAATAGCCCCAGGATCGTCGCACTTTGGCCGCAAAGCGCGGGCAGAGCGGCAACGATGGGCGAATCGTCCGGTAAAGGAATGGATTGAGGAAGTTAGGCCGATGAACGCGATCACCGAGAAGCAGGGCTTCTGGAAAAAGTCGCACCATCTCGACAAGATGACCTTCAAGGAACTTGTCGTTGCGTATTTTCAGTATCCGGCGATCATCGCCTATATCGCGCTGTCGTTCGTCGCGATCGGCCTGTTCGCGTGGCGTCCCGCGCCGCTGTGGCCGACGCTGGCGTCGGTCGGCATCTCGGTCGTCGCCTATCCGTTCGTATGGTATCTGCTGCACCGCTGGGTGTTGCATTCCAACTGGATGTTCAAGTTCGCGCCGCTCGCCGCGACGTGGAAGCGCATTCATTATGACCATCACCAGGACCCGAACCACCTTGAGGTGCTGTTCGGCGCGCTCCACACCACCCTGCCCGCCATCGCGGTCGCGACGGCACCCATCGGCTATCTGATCGGCGGTTTCGGCGGGGCAATGGCGGCGCTGGCGACCGGTCTGATCACTACCTGCTTCTACGAATTCTGCCATTGCATCCAGCATCTGGCGTACAAGCCGAAGAACAAGCTGCTGGTCGAATGGAAGCGCAAGCACATGGCGCATCACTTCCATGACGAGCATGGCAATTTCGGCATCACCAACTTCTTCTGGGACAAGATTTTCGGCACCCATTACGAGCGTTCGGAACGCCCGGAAAAGAGCCCGACGGTCTTCAACCTCGGCTATACCGAGGAAGTCGCGAAGAAATATCCCAAGGTCGCCGAACTGTCGGGCGGCGTCGCGAAGGGGCATCCGCGCTATCGCGGCTGATCGACCTGCGCGAACGCGGTCTTGATGACCGATTTGTCATTTGAAGTTTGGAACGGGGCGGCGCATTGCCGCCCCGTCGCGTTTTGGGGGAAACCATGTCGATCACTGTCCGTCCGGTCGTTACCGCTGCCGATCGCAAGGCGTTCATCGCCCTGCCCTATCGCCTCTATGCCAACGACCCGCACTGGGTGCCGCCGCTCAAGAGCGAAGTCGCCGGACAGATCGATCCTAGGAAGAATGGCTGGTTCAGCCACGCCGAGGCGCAACTCTATATCGCGGAGCGCGGCGGCAAGGTCGTCGGCCGGGTATCGGCGCATCTCGACACACTGGCGCTGACCATGCCGACCGACAAGGGGTTCGGCCCCGGTGTCGGCTTCTGGGGCATGTTCGAAGCGGAGGATGAAGCCACCGCAAAGGCGCTGATCGCGCAGGCCGAGCAGTGGCTTCGCGACAAGGGTATGACCCGCGCGATCGGCCCGTGCAGCCTGTCGGTCTGGGAAGAGCCGGGCCTGCTGATCCAGGGTTACGACCATAGCCCGACGGTGCTGATGGGCCATCACCTGCCGGCCTATCGCGGCTGGATCGAGGCGGCGGGCTATGCCCCGGTCAAGCAGATGATCACCTACGAGCTCGACATCACCAAGGATTTTCCGCCGATCGTCCAGCGGATCGTCGCGGCGGGGGAAAAGAACGAGCGCATCCGCATCCGGCGCGTGAACAAGGCGAAGTTCGCCGACGAAGCGGCGATCATCCTGAACATCCTGAACGATGCCTGGTCCGATAACTGGGGCTTCGTGCCGCTGACCCAACCCGAGGTCGACGATGTCGGCAAGAAGCTGAAGCCGCTGGTGTTCGAGGATCTGATCCGCATCGCCGAGCTGGACGGCGAGCCGGTTGCATTCATGATTACCCTTCCGGACATGAACGAGCCGCTGAAACCGATGGGCAGGTCGTTGTTGCCGTTCAACTGGCTGAAGCTGCTGTGGTGGCTGCGCGCGCCCAAGGCGCGGACGATGCGCGTGCCGTTGATGGGGGTGGTGAAGCGGTTGCAGGCGTCGCGCATGGCGAGCCAGCTGGCCTTCATGATGATCGAATATATCCGCCGCGACGCGGTCGCGAAGTTCGGCGCGTCGCGCGGCGAGATCGGCTGGGTGCTCGACGACAATCAGGGCATGAACGCGATCGCGACGACCATCGATAGCAAGGTCAATCGCGTCTATCAGATGTACGAACGCACGTTGTAATGACTGCCGCCGGGCGCCCCGCCCGGCGGCACCGGCCAGCGATTAGATCCGCCCCAGCGCGACGAGCGGATCGAACCCGCGTGCCTGCCAATCCTCGCGGGTCCGGCAGATTTTCGGGCGGCGCGGCGCGCCCTCGCGGCGATCGGAGATGCAGTAACGCTTGACCCGGACGGTCGGCGCGGCCGCCGTCTGATCGCCAGCGTTCACGGCCATGGCGGGAACAACGGGCGCATTCTCCGGCTGGGCGGCATGGGCCGCGGTCGCTGCGGCGAGGGTCAGAAGGGTCGAAGCGGCGAAACGAAGAACGGTCATGGATGGCTCCCTGTGCTGTCCGCACCGATCGCGGACTTGGCGGAAGCTTTGCAGCGAGCGTGCCAAATCGGCCGTCTTCGTCTTTTCAGTATGTTAGCGCAGGCCAACCGCAACGGTAGTGGTATGCAACACCAACACACCGAAAATTGTCCGACACGATGGCGTCATCCGCCACATGTCGTTCGACCGATCAGAACCGTCGCGACAGGCCGCTATACAGGCGCAACGCCGGCGTATTGTCGTCCAGCCCGGCAACGCCCCCGGTATCGACGAAGAAGTCGTCCGACACCTGCCACGCCACCGCGAGCGCGAGGCGATGCTCGGTAACACCCTCGGCACGTTGCCATTGCAGTTCGGTCGTGAACTGACAGGCGTCACTCACCAGGACGCCAAGCCCGAGCGTTGCGGTCGCGGCAACCGCGTTTCCGCGCCCTTCGTCGCGCGGCATCCAGGCGAGTTCGGGTGAGAATTGCAGGTTGATCCGCTTGCTCAGGTCATAGGAGACTGGCGCGACCATCGCCACGCCCCAGCCACCACTGCCAATGGGGGAGCGGCCGACCGGCACGGTGACCGACGGCTGCAGACCATAGGACAGGCCCTTACCGTCCGGATTGCGCAGCGCGATCCGCGATCCGATCTCCAGATCGCCGGTTCGCACGACGTTGCGGCCGTTCGGTCGATCGCGGGCGATCCCGAGCGGTGTCCAGTCGATCTGCAATTCGCTGCGATCGGTCAGACCGAGCCGGAACAGCGTATCGCCGAACAGCACCATGTCGCTGTCGCTTGACCGTTCCCAGTCCGACAGCGCGGTTTCTATCGCGTAATGGCCTGCTTCGATGGTGCAGGCCGATTGCCCCAGGCTGGGCCGGGTCGGGCAATAGTCACGCGCCGCAGCAATCGAGGGGGTCGACAGCACCGCGACGAGCGCGGCGAATGCGATCCGCTTCAACGCAGGCGAACCCAGGTCGGCGCATGATCGCTGGCCTTTTCCCGCCCGCGATGGCTTTTGTCGACACCGGCATCGGCGAAGCGATCGGCGGCGATGGGGCTCAGCAACAGGTGATCGATGCGAAAGCCGGCATCGCGCTGCCACGCGCCGGCCTGATAGTCCCAGAAGGTCCAGACCCCGCCCTTGGGAAAGCGCGTGCGGAGCGAATCCGTCCAGCCCTGCGCCAGCAGCGCGCGGTAACCGGCGCGCGATTCAGGCTGCATCAGCGCATCGGACTGCATCGCCCGGACCGAATAGACATCGTCGTCATTGGGGATGACATTGTAATCGCCCGCCAGCACGACCGCGCGCTCCTCCGCCAGCAGTTCGGCGGCGTGCCCGCGCAACCGGTCGATCCAGCGCAGCTTATAGTCGAATTTGGGTCCCGGCAGCGGATTGCCGTTGGGGAGATAGATCGACGCGATCACGACGCCATCGACCTCCGCCTCCAGATACCGGCTGTGTTCGTCCTCCGGCTCGCCGGCCAGACCGCGTTGCCGCTCGATCGGGTCGCTCCCACGTGCCAGCACCGCGACGCCGTTGAACCCCTTTTGCCCATGCCAGATCGCGCCATAGCCGGCGGCGCGAATATCCGCTTCGGGAAAGGTGTCGTCGCTGGCCTTCAGCTCCTGAAGGCAGACGACATCGGGCTGTTCCTCGGTCAGATATTCGATCAACCGGGGAAGGCGTGCCTTGATGCCGTTGACGTTGTAGGAGACGATCCGCACGTCAGATCGCGAAGCTGGTGCCGCAGCCACAGCCCGATGCCGCCTGCGGATTGGTCACGCGAAACGCCGCGCCGCCCAGCGACTCGACGAAATCCACTTCGCTGCCCCGCACCAGATCGAGGCTGACCGAATCGACCACCAGCCTCACGCCGTCCGTTTCGGCGATACTGTCATCCGCCTCGGCCCCGTCGGCCAAGCCGAAACGGTACTGGAAACCCGAGCAACCGCCCCCTTCGACCGACAAGCGCAGGATGGCGGGCTTGCCCTGTTTTTCGGCGATGGCAGCCACCCGCGCGGCGGCGGCGGCGGACAGGGTGACATCGGTCATGGTCGTATCCATCCCGCCCAGATAGGCGCACTGCCGCCTTACGGCAACGGCGCCCACATCACCTTACTCGGCGACGGCGGGGCCACCCATCGCCAGCCGCTGACGCTGTGCCCGGTCGGCGGCCATGGCGAGCTGGCCTGCCTGCAGATAGGGTGCGGGATTGACGGCCGATCCGTCGATGCGGACTTCGTAATGAAGGTGGCTGCCGGTCGAGCGACCGGTCGAGCCCATCAGGCCGATCATCTGGCCGCGCTTCACCCGTTCATGGTCGCGCACGAGAATTTTCGAGAGGTGGCCATAGCGGGTCGCGATACCCTTGCCATGGTTGACCTCGATCAGGTTGCCATAGCCGCCGGCGCGCTCGGCCCGCGAAATAATGCCGTCGGCGGTCGCGTAGATCGGCGTGCCGATCGGGCCGGGAATGTCGACCCCGGCATGCATCGCGGCGGTGCCACGGAACGGATCGGAGCGGACGCCGAAGTTGCTGGTGAAGGACAGGCTCTGCACCGGCTGATAGGACGGGATCGAGATCGCCGCCTGTTCGATCGTGTCGAGTTTCTTCCAGCTCATGAACAGAGCGCGGAACTGGGCATCGGCCTGCGCATCGGCGGTGGCCGCTCCGGCGGCAGCGGCCGCGGCGGTGGCCGCATCGACCGGCTCATAGGGTCCGCCCATCGCCGGCATCACGCGGCGCGGGTTCAGCCCCAGCTTGCGCAGCGAACCGGCGGTCTGGGCATAGCGGGCATCGGCGACTGCCTTTGCCTGTGCCGCCATCGCCGCCTGCTGCCGCGCGACGCGGTCGAACGGGCGGGTGACGCTGTTCGACGCGCCGGCCGGCGCCTGATCGAGCGCGGCGAGTGCGAGCGTGTCGGCATTTTCCGAACCGGTCAGCACCGCGGCCAGCGCAGCCTGCCGCTTGTCGAGGCGGGCGGCATGGGCACGGGCATCGGCGTGGAGGCGGGCGACATCGGCGCGCATCGCATCGACCTGCTGCTGCATCGCTGCGACCTTGTCGTCGCCGGCAACCGCACCGGCCATCGCCGTGCCGATCGTCGCCTGTCCCATGCCATAGGCCGAGAAGGCGATGGTAACGGCCGCGAGACCGGCGGCAGCGGCCTGGTTACGGCCGGAAATCGTGTGGCGGCGCAATTGCTTGCCATCGTGCAGGATAAAATGACGGGTCCGAAAGATCGAACGGAACCCCGTGATCGGAGCGACGTTGTTTTTCCATACGGAGGTAATCGACATTATGTCCCGCTTATCCGAGCGTTATGCGCGCCGGGCGAGCCGACACGAACGATGAACCCCAATGTCTTGACGGTATGCCCCACCGCGTTGACCTGAGGCAGCACTTGCCGGAAATTCGCTATGGCACGCAAGCGAACGACCGTCGCTGCGCGTTAAAGTGCCGTACAGGTACGGCGAGCCGTTTAACCATAGGATGCCGGTGGGTAATCCCGTCGTTCTGCGCGACCCTTCGCGGGCGGGTGCAATCGATTCGTTCGGGTCAGGCCGGAACGGCGGCAAGGACCTCCGCCGCGTGGCCGGCGACCTTGACCTTGCGCCACTGACGCAGCAATTTCCCCTGCGCATCGAACAGGAAGGTCGCCCGTTCGATGCCCATATAGCTCCGACCGTACATCTGTTTTTCGACCCATACGCCGAACGCCTCGCACACCGATCCGTCCTCGTCGCTGGCGAGTTCGACGGTGAGGGCGTGCTTTTCGGCGAAGCGCTTGAGCTTCGCGAGCGTATCGCGCGACACGCCGATGACGAGCGCGTTCCGGGCGCGGAATTCGTCGGCCAGCGCGGAGAAATCCTGCGCTTCCCGGGTGCAGCCGGTCGTGTCCGCCTTGGGGTAGAAATACAGCACGATCGGTCGACCGATCCGATCGGACAGTGCAAAGCGCATGCCGTCTGCCGAGGTCAGATGGCCTGTTGGCAGGCTGTCACCGATTTCCATCCTGTTCTCCCGTCGCGATCGCCGCCCATGCCGTCGTGACGCTCTGCCGCACCTCGTCCAGCCGGGCAAGCGCCGCCGGCCAATCGGCACAGCCCAGCGCTGCGGCAAGGATCGGCTGCGTCGCGGCGGAGGGCACCTGCCCATCGGGAGCGACGAGGCGCATCGCGACCAGCAGCCGCGTCAGGAAATCATGCGCCGGCCGAAGATCGGCGGGCAGCAGCCCTTCCCCTGCAAGGGCGCCGATCGCCTCGCCCAGTTGCGGCACCAGACCACGACCGGTCGACAATTGCGTGACATGCACGGCGAACTCGAGGTCGACGAGGCCGCCGGGCGTCAGCTTCGCGTCGAGCGGCCCCGCCGGCGGCTTGTGCCGCGCCATCTCCGCCCGCATCGTCGTCGCCTCGGCCGCGACGTCGCGCTTGGGCCGGTCGCCGCCCAGCACCCGGGCGATGATCGCCGCGGCCTGCGTCTGCCCTTCCGGCGAACCGACGATCGGCCGGGCGCGGGCCAGTGCCATATGCTCCCAGGTCCACGCATCCTCCTTCTGATACCGCTCGAACCCGGCGAGCGAGACGACCAGCGGCCCCTGCGCGCCCGAAGGCCGCAGCCGGGTATCGACCTCATAGAGCGGACCAGAGGCGGTCTGCACCGACAGCGCCGCCGTCAATCGCTGGGCTAGGCGGTTATAATAGAGCACCGCCCCCAGCGGCTTGGCACCGTCCGATTCCGCCGCGAAGTCGCCGGTGAAGCAGTAGATCAGATCGAGGTCCGAGGCATGGGTCAGCGCGCCGCCGCCCAGTCGCCCGAGCGCCAGGACGATCAGTTCACTGCCCGGAACACGCCCGTGGCGCTGGGCGAATTCCTCGACCGTCGCGGCCGCCAACACCCGGACCGCCGCTTCGGCGACCCTGGCATAGCCCGCCGCCACGTCGAGCGGATCGCCGGTCCCGGCCACGACCTGCACGCCCAGCATGAACCGCTTTTCGTTCACGACATCGCGGACATGGTCGAGCAGCCGTTCATAGCCATCGCCGCTGCGCGCCAGCATCTCCGCCGCCAATGCATCGACGGTGCCGACCGGCTCGAGCGCGCGCGCGTCGATCAGCGCGTCCAGCAGCACCGCACGCCGCGCCAATGCCTCGGCCAGCGTCGGCGCGTGGCACAGGATCGTGCTGAGCAGCCGGGCGAGCGCGGGTTGCGCCTCCAGCAGGCGGAACAGGTTGATCGCGCTAGGTAATCGCGCAAGCATCGCGTCGAGCCGCAGCAGCGCAGCCTGCGGATCGGACGCGGTGGCCAGCCCGGCGACCAGCCCCGGCAGGCTGTCCTCCAGCGCCGCACGCGCCGCGGGGCTGCGCAGCGCCGGATAGGCGCCGCCGCGCCAGTCGGCGATGCGGCGTGCGCCCTGTTCACCCGATGCGAAGCCCAGCGCCTCCAACCGTTCCGCCAGCGACTGCGGATCGGCCGGCAGGCGCGTGGCCGCCGCGCCGTCGAGCCGGTCGTAGATCGAGCCGACCGCCGCGACATGCGGGGCGAGCAGGTCGAGCAACGCCCGCCCGTCGTCCAGCCCATGCAACCGCGCCACGCGATACAGCGCGTCCTGCTGATCGGGAAGGCTGTGCGTCTGCCGGTCGTCGACCATCTGCAACCGGTGCTCGATCGTCCGGAACAGCGTGTAGGCGGCGTCCATCGTCGCGGCCTCGTCAGTCGAAATGCGACCGCTGGTCGCCAGCGCCGCCAACGCATCGCGGGTCGCTGGCACACGCAACGCCGGATCGCGGCCGCCATGGACCAGTTGATGCACCTGCGCGAAGAACTCGACCTCGCGAATGCCGCCCCGGCCGCGCTTCAAATCATAGCCTGGCCCGAATGCTTGGCCCTGCGCATAATGCTCGCGGATGCGCCTGGTGATCTCGCGAATTTCGCCGATCGCGCCGTAATCCAGCGCGCGGCGCCATACGAACGGTCGGATCGCTTCGAGAAAGCGATTGCCGAGCGCCACGTCGCCGGCGACCGCCCGCGCGCGGATGAACGCCGCCCGCTCCCATGGCAGCGCGGCCGATTCGTAATAGGAAACCGCCGCATCGATCGGCAGCGCGATCGGCGTGGCTTCGGGCGAAGGACGCAGGCGCAGATCGACCCGCAGGACATAGCCGTCGCCATCGCGGGCCTGCAGCAGCTCAACCGCGCGCTTGGCGATCCGCACCGCCGCCTCGGCGGGCGAGTCCTTCTCCCGTCGCGGCAGGATTCCCGGATCGTACAGCAGGATCGGGTCGATATCCGACGAATAGTTGAGCTCATGGCTGCCCTGCTTCCCCAGCGCGATCGCCGCAAACCCGGCCGGCTCCGCCCCCGGCGTCCGGTCTTCGATCGCCTGGACGATCGCGCGGTGCAGCGCATGGTCGGCAAAGTCGCTGAGCGTGCGTGTCACGCGGGTCAGGTCATAGACGCCGGCCAGATCGCCGAGCGCGACCAGCAGCGCGACGCGCCGCCGCTCGATCCGCAGTTGCTGTGCCAGCGGCATATCGCCGCCAGCGGCGACGGCGGCCTGCACGTCGACGTCGAAACCCGCGATACGGTCGAGAAAATCCGCTTCCCGATCGATCAGGGTCGACAGGAACGGCGAACCGGCACGAACGCGCGCCAGCAGATCGGCTGAAAACTGCATCCCTTCCCTCGGCGATCGACGCGACGGACTGCGATACCTATCGGCTAAAAGGATGAAACGAAACGTCTATGCGGTCGTTGGAAACACATGGCACCGCATATCCCCTTGTCCGGCAAACGGCCCTTTGCGGGGCAGGTCGTGCGTCCGCCCAGCCCAACCGATGGTGTCGGCCGCGCGCTGCGCCATGTCTATGGGCAAGACAAACGGATGCCGCGCGCTTGGGAGGATTATCTGCGTTCGCTGGACGACCTGTCCGAACAATAAGCGCGAGTCAGCGTTCGCGGCTGAGATCGTCCACTTCGCCCATGATCGTATCGAGCACCGTCTGGCCGTTATTGTCCGGCTGATCGGCACGCGACGGCAGTTTGCCTTCCGACATCAACGCCTCCAGCGCGACCCGACCGCGCGCGACCCGACTCTTGATCGTGCCGACCGCCACGTTGCAGATTTCGGCGGCTTCCTCATAGGCGAAGCCCCCTGCCCCGACGAGGATCAAGGCTTCACGCTGCGGCTGCGGTAAATGCAGCAACGCACGCTGCATATCCGCCAGTTCGACGTGGCGGTCCTGGCTGGCCGGCGCAGCGAGGATGCGGTCGGCGACGAGATCGTCCCATTCGCCCTTGAACCGCGCCCGGCGCATTTGCGACAGGTACAGGTTGCGCAAAATGATGAAGGTCCAGGCACGCATGTTGGTGCCCGCCTGAAAACGCTGCCGCGCGGCCCACGCCTTCAACAGCGTTTCCTGCACGAGGTCGTCGGCCAGATCGCGACTGCCCGACAGCGACCTGCCAAAGGCGCGCAGATGCGGGATAACCTGCGCCAACTGCTTCTTGAACTCGGGATCGGGCAAGGCGACGTGCTCCCGCACCTCGCCTTCCACGTTCTCGCTGATGTCGGATTCAGTCATTCTTATCCGTTCGATACGCAGTCGGCCCGATAGGGGGCGGACCCGAACATAGGGTTGCGGATGTTCAATTGCCAGTGACGGCGCGGCCGTGGACCGTCACGCGCCGGCCCCGGGTCAGGTCAGCAGGATATAGGCCATGACCGCGATCGCCGCGACCAGGGACACCATGAGCACATAGCGGGTGACCCCGGGCGTTGCGCCGGCACGCGCCTCGGTGGCGGTGACATGGATGCGTTCGTTATCGTCTGCCATCAGTCATCAACCCCCGAAATTCGTTTTGGGTCCGTACCGTTATGCCGCCGCTTCCGGAACGGTCGCTTCGTCGAAGAACAACGCCTGGCTGATCGCCGCCTTCACCGTCGAGCGCTGGAACGGCTTGGTGATCAGGAAGGTCGGCTCGGGCCGCTCGCCGGTCAGCAGGCGTTCCGGGAAGGCGGTGATGAAGATCACCGGTACGTTGAATTCGGACAGGATATCCTTGACCGCATCGATGCCCGAGCTGTCGTCGGCCAGCTGGATATCGGCCAGCACCAGCCCCGGACGATCCTGCATCGCCAGCGCCACCGCCTCGTCGCGCGTAACCGCGACGCCGGTGACGTCGTGGCCCAGATCACGAACGATCTGTTCGAGGTCCATCGCGATCAGCGGCTCGTCCTCGATGATCATCACGCGTGACCGGGTCTGCTGCTCGATCTCGCGCAGCGCTTCGGCGACCAGTTCCTCGACCTCGTCCGGGCTCGCCTCGATCAGATAGGCGGCATCCTCGGTCGTGAAGCCTTCCATCGCGGTCAGCAGCAGCGCCTGGCGCGACAGCGGCGCGATCCGGGCGAGCCGCGCCTGCGCGATCGCTTCGTTTTCGGTGCCCGATGCACTCGCGGCGCCGAACGCCTCGGGCTGCGACGAGGCCCAGATCGCCTGGAACGTGCGGTACAGGCCCAGCCGGGGATCGACCTCACGCGGGAATTCCTCCGGCGCGGCCACGATCGCTTCCAGCGTCGCGCGGACATACTGATCGCCCTCGGTCTGGCTGCCGGTAAGCGCCCGGGCATAACGCCGGAGGAAGGGAAGGTGCGGCGCAAGCTGCTGTCCGAGCGACATGGTCAGGTAATTCTCCTTCGGCGCGACCCCGGAAAGCCGGAGCCGCAAATCTTCAATTCGACGAAACGGCAAGGAGAAGACGCCTCCCCCGAGTTCGCGTCAGGTCATGGAACCAACGAGCGCGTCTTTAGTTTCATGTGCGCTCGCCGCGCTGTCGCAGGGTCGCCTTGCAGCCATCGGCATGTGGTTTTTAGTTTCGTACCGGCGGCTATGGTCCGGGTTTCGGGGGAAGGCATTGCTTCGTGAAGGATGGTGAACAGGCGGCACGGCAGTCGAGCGCGAAAAAAGCGGTGACGCCTTCACCGGACAAGAAGGATACGTCCAACCTCGGCAATGCCCTGCGTGCCGTTTATCAGGACGCCGCGGGTGAGGCGGTTCCCGACGAGATGCTCGACTTGCTCAGCAAGTTGAAATAGCTCGCAGGATGTGACGACACCCTCCACCGGTCGGCGGAAGCCACCAAGCCCCGCCGCCGCGTTGCGCCGCGCCCCCACTGGCGCCAAGTTGATGCTGATCCTCAGCGCGGCGTTGCTTCCGCTCGCGCTGATCGCCTTGTTCGCTACGCTGCAGACATCCCGCGTCGCCGATGTCGACCTGCGCGCCCGCTTGCGCGTCGCAGCGACCGAGGCTTCGCGGGCCGTCGCGATCGAACTGGTCGGCGACATGACCGCGCTGCGCGTCGCGATGACCGCGATGGCGGAGGACCCGGCCGATTCCCCCAGCTGTGCGCGCGTCGAAGGCGTATTTGCGCAGCAGGCATCGGTCGGCGCGCGCTTCGGCATCTATTCCGCCGACGGACGGCTGGTATGCGGTACCGCGATCCCGGTACGCATGGAGGGCGCCCCCGATGCCGGCGGCGTCCGGGCGCAGGTGGTCGCGGATAGCGGGCTGGTACTCGACATTCGCGGCATCAGCTCGGCACGGGTCGTCGCGTTCTTCCCGGTCACCATGCTGCGCGAACTGGCCCAGCCCAGCGGCTTCGCATCGCCGTTCGAAAGCGGCCTGCTGCATGGGAAGGAAGCCGAACTGATCCTGTCGCAATTGCCCGAACAGGGTGGCATCGACCGGATGGAACGCGTCAACATTCCCCTGGGGATCGACGACCTGACCTTCGTCATGGCGGTGCGTCGTGCGCCGTTCACATCGTCGGCGATCATCGCGATGCTGCTGCCGCTGGTCATGTGGGTGGCCGCGACGGGTATCGGTTGGTTCGTGGTCGACCGGCTGCTGATCCGTCCGCTGCGCCGCCTGCGCGACGATATCGAACGCTATCGCCCCGGTCATCCGATGGCCGACGTCAATCTGGGCGCGGTCCCGGCCCAGGAGATCGCCGATCTGGGCGAGACGTTCCAGGAGCTGACCCATACCGTCGAGCGGCACGAGCAATCGATGGCGGACGGGCTGGTGCGACAGACCAAGCTGACCCGCGAAGTGCATCACCGGGTGAAGAACAACCTGCAGGTCATCGCCAGCCTGATCAATTTCCACGCGCGCAGCGCCCATGGCGCCGCCGCTGCCGACGCCTATGCCACCATCCAACGGCGGGTCGACGCGCTGGCGGTCGTCCACCGGCACCATTATGCCGAGATGGAGGAAAATCGCGGGCTGGAGCTGAAATCGGTCATCGGCGAACTGGCGTCGAACATCCGGGCGACCGCGTCCGGTTCGACCAGCAAGCTCGGCATCACGCTGAACGTCGAACCGGTGCTGGTGACGCAGGACGTGGCGGTCGCGGTATCGTTCCTGCTGACCGAGCTGATCGAGCTTGCCGTATCGGTCAATCCCGATGCCCAGATCGGCGTTTCGCTGCGCCACAACGCCGGGACGGATACCGCCGTCCTGCGCGCGACGTCGCCGTCGCTGGTCGAGAGCGAGGAACTGGAAGCGCTCGTCGCCAGCCGCTATGGCCGGATCATTCTCGGCCTGTCACGCCAGCTGCGCGCACCGCTGCACCATGATCCGCTGACCGGTGCGTATGAGATCGTGATCGCCGCCCGAGCAGCTTAACGCAATCCCAGCAGCTTGTGCGTCTGGAGCGACAGGCGCCATTTGGGCCGCGCCATCGCAAAGTCCACCGCCGCTTCGCGATGGGCCGCCTCCATGCCGATCGCATCCATCGGCTGCACCAGATGGTGTGCGAAGTCCCATTGCTCGACCGCATCGACATCGATGCCATGTTGCGGCCAGACCAGCTTCAGTTCGTCGCCGTGCCGCTGCACGACCTCGCTGCCCGCCTTCGGGCTGATGCAGATCCAGTCGATGCCGGGATGCGCCGCGATCGTGCCATTGCTTTCGATCGCGATCATGAAGCCGGCATCGTGCAACGCCGCGACCAGCGCGTCGTCGATCTGCAGCATCGGCTCGCCACCGGTCAGCACCACGAAG
The DNA here is from genome assembly GCF_003951715.1 of Sphingomonas sp. ABOLH. Classification (NCBI taxonomy): domain Bacteria; kingdom Pseudomonadati; phylum Pseudomonadota; class Alphaproteobacteria; order Sphingomonadales; family Sphingomonadaceae; genus Sphingomonas; species Sphingomonas sp. ABOLH. Next base: position 15,825 of record NZ_QQWV01000012.1, read on the forward strand.
CGCCGCATGCGGTCGCTGCCCCACTGATCCTCGACAGCGGCGACCAACGCCGCGGCATCGGCGAACTTGCCGCCGCCGATCCCGTCGGTCCCGACGAAATCGGTGTCGCAGAACCGGCAGACCGCCGTCGCGCGATCCGCCTCGCGCCCGGTCCACAGGTTGCAGCCGGCGAAGCGCACGAACACCGCGCGACGGCCGGCATGGACCCCCTCCCCCTGCAGGGTCAGGAACATTTCCTTGACGGAATAGGTCATCGGCCGGTGTCGGGCTGTTCCGCATAGCGGGTCGGATCGGGCAGCCCCGCCTCGACAAAGCCGCGCGCGCGCAGCCGGCAACTGTCGCACTTGCCGCAATGCAGCTCGCCGACCGGATCGTAGCAGGACCAGCTCATGCCGGCATCGATCCCCAGCCGATGCGCCTCGCGAGCGATGTCGGCCTTGGTCATGTGCTGCAACGGTGCGTGGATGCGGAAGCGCGACCCTTCGACGCCGGCGCGGGTCGCCAGTTCGGCCAGCCCCTCGAACCCGGCGATGAAGTCCGGGCGGCAATCGGGATAGCCCGAATAGTCGAGCGCGTTGACGCCGATCCACAGGTCGCGCGCGCCCGCCGCCTCCGCCCAGCCGAGCGCGAGGCTGAGGAAGATCGTGTTGCGCGCCGGGACATAGGTGACCGGGATCACATCCTCCTCGACCCCATCCTTCGGCACCGCGATCGACGCATCGGTCAGCGCCGATCCGCCAAAGGCCGACAGGTCGAGCGGCAGCACGACATGGCGTTCGGCGCCCAGCGCCTGGGCGATGCGCCGCGCCGCGGCCAGTTCGACCACATGCCGCTGATTATAGTCGATCGACAGCGCCAGCAGCCGATGTCCCGCCTCGCGCGCCAGCGCAGCCGACACCATCGAGTCCAGTCCACCCGACACCAGCACCACGCTGAGGGGAGTATTCGTCATGCTGCGCCTGCTAAGACTTTCATCGGGTCAGGGCAACCGCCCGACACGAAACGGGCCGCACGATGGCGGCCCGCAGGAGGTTCATGCTTAGGGAGCGCATGCATGCCCGTAAGGACATTCGCGTTCCCTACACCCTCCCGGCTAAACATGCGCTTAACGGCCGCGCGCGGCGCAGGTCCCGACGCGCCGAGCCTCGAACGCGTCGGCAAAGGGCATGCCGTCGACGATCCCCTCGCTCTCGATGCGCAACGCGCGCGGCGTGTCGACATGGATCGTGGTGCGGACATGGCCCGACCCCGGACAGGTATAATGCACCGTCGCAATGCGCGGCGTATCCTCGATCACGAAGCGGCTGCACTGTGCCGCGCGCAACCGCAGCCGGAACAGGACGGCGGTATCGGCGACGCAGCTTTCGCGCGCCGCCTCGGGCGATCCGGGACTGCGCAGCGACCAGTTGCCCGGTGCCACCGCGCGCATCGCCTGCAAGGTCGGAGCCGCCGCCGGCTGGGCGACGGCCGCCGAGCCGAAGCCGAGCGCCATCGCCAGCCTCAGACGCATCGCCAATCCCCCCATGCCCAATCCCCCCTTCGATCGCCTCAGGCGGCGATATCGGCCAGCGCGAGCGGAAATTTCGTCGCGCAAAAGGCGCAATCGACGGTGATGACGCCCTGCTCGTCGGCCATCGCGACGCGCTCCTCGGCCGGGAAGCGCGAGATCACGCCTGCAATATACTCCCGGTCGCAACGACAGCCGCGCGACAACGTGGTGCTGGCCAGCACGCGCACTTCGCGCTCCTCGTTGAACAGGCGCCACACGAGCGTTTCGAGCGGCAGCATCGGGTCGGCCAGTTCGTCCGCGCCCATCGTCGCGCCCAGCGCCTCGACATGATGCCATTCGGGATGGTCGAGCCGGGTGTGGAGCCGCTCGCGCCCCTCCTCGCCCTCCGGCAGATGCTGGAGAAAGATGCCACCTGCGATCCGCTCGCCGTTATCGTCGACGCCGATGCCCAGGCGGACCAGCGACGGAATCTGTTCGGACTGGAGGAAATAGCTTTCCGCCGCCTGCGCGATCGATTCCCCGTCCAGCGGCACAATGCCCTGATAGCGCTCGCCCGACGTCACCTGGTCGAAGGTGATCGCCAGATAGCCCTGTCCGAACAGCGCGAACAGCGACGGGTCCTCGCCCAGCTCGGCCAGCCGGTCGGCATCGAAATCGACATAGCCCCGCAGCTCGCCATTCTTGTAGTCGCAGACCATCAGGCGGATGATGCCGCCCTGCGTCTGCGCCTGCAGCGTCAGCTGGCCCTCCGCTTCCTTCAGCGTCGAGCCGAGCAGCGCGGTCAGCGCCAGCGACTCGGCCAGCAGCTTTTCGATCGACACGGGATAGGCATGAGCGGCAAGGATCGACTGGGCGACCGGCCCCAGCCGCACGACACGGCCGCGCGCGTGATGGTCGGGAAGCGTGAACCCGATCGCACGGTCGAGGTCGGGAAGGCGGACGGTGTCGGACAAGCGAAAGCTCCTCTTGCCCGAACGTGCCGGGCAAACTGTGATCGATCACTCACATGGTAGCCCGCGCGCCATTTCGCAAGCGGTTTGACGTCGCCGCCCTTCGCACCTGCGAAAAGCCGGGCGGTCCGCGTCCTGTCATGGAACGCGGACCGCCCGGTCCATGCACCGTTCGTCAGCGGCGGGTCAGCCGACCAGGCCGAAGCACCAGCGCAGGATCGCCTTCTGCGCATGCAGGCGGTTCTCCGCCTCCGGCCAGATCAGCGACTGCGGTCCGTCGATGACCTCGGGCGTCACTTCCTCGCCGCGATGGGCGGGCAGGCAGTGGAGGAACACCGCGTCGGGCTTGGCATGGGCCATCAGCGCATCGTCGACCTGATAGGGAGCCATGGCGGCGAGCTTCTGCTCGGCATGGGCCTGCCCCATCGAAATCCACGTATCGGTCACGATCACATCGGCATCGCGCACCGCCGCCACCGGATCGCGCGTGATCGTGGCGCGGCCGCCCGCCGCCTCGATCACCGCCGGCGCCGGGTCATAGCCTTCGGGACAGGCGGCGACGACGTCGAAGCCCATCAGCGCACCGGCCTCGACGATCGAATGCAGCACATTGTTGCCATCGCCCAGCCATGCCCATTTCAGGCCCGGCAACGCCTTGCCCGCTTCGATCACGGTCAGCAGGTCGGCGACGATCTGGCAGGGATGCGAATGGTCGGTCAGGCCGTTGATGACCGGGACCGAGGCATAGCGGGTCATTTCGTCCAGCTTGGCCGGATCGTCGGTGCGCACCATGATGGCGTCGCAATAGCCCGACAGGACGCGCGCGGTGTCGGCGACCGTCTCGCCGCGCCCGAGCTGGGTGGTGCCGGCGTCGAGCACCAGCGCCGATCCGCCGAGCTGGCGCATCGCCATGTCGAACGACACGCGGGTGCGGGTGGACGATTTCTCGAACACGCAGGCGAGCGTGTGGCCGGCGAGCGACGCATCGGCATCGGCGCGGCCCTTCGGCCAGCCCTTGCGCGCGGCCTTGGCGTCGAGCGCGTCGTTGAGGATGGCGGCGATGCCGTCGGCACCGGCCGAGGCGAGATCGAGGAAATGGCGCATTCTCTTAAAATCCTCCCCATCGCAGATGGGCAGGGGGGACCATGCGAAGCATGGTGGAGGGGTCTCCACCGCCGTGTCGCATGGGGCGTTTTCCCCCTCCACCAGCCTGCGGCTGGTCCCCCTCCCCATCTCCGATGGGGAGGATTTGCTACATCAATCGTCGGCGACCGGCACATAGACCCGTGCCGCCGCCGACAGCTTTTCCACCGCCTCGGCGATATGGCTCTCGTCGATCACCAGCGGCGGCAGGACGCGGACGACATTGTCGCCGGCCGCCACCGTCAGCAGATTGTGATGATCGCGCAGGTGCGCCACGAAGCGGCGGCTGTCCGACTTGAGCTTCAGGCCGAGCATCAGCCCCATGCCCCGCACCTCCTGAAACAGATGGTCGTAGTTCGGGATCATCTGTTCGAGGCTGGAGCGCAGCCGGTCGCCCATCGTCTTCACATGGTCGAAGAAGCCGGGTTCGAGCATCACGTCGAGCACCGCCTGCCCCGCGGCCATCGCCAGCGGGTTGCCGCCATAGGTCGACCCATGGGTGCCGAACACCATGCCCTTGGCCGCTTCGGCCGTGGCGAGGCACGCGCCGAACGGGAAGCCGCCGCCAATGCCCTTGGCCGCCGACACGATGTCGGGCGTCACGCCATATTGTTCGTGCGCGAACAGCGTGCCGGTCCGGCCATAGCCGCACTGGACCTCGTCGAGGACCAGCAACAGCCCGCGCTCGTCGCATGCCTTGCGCAGGCCGGTCAGGAATTCGGGCGTCGCGGTGCGCAGGCCACCCTCGCCCTGTACCGGCTCGACGAGGAAGCCGGCGGTATGGTCGTCGATCAGTGCCAGCGCACCGTCGAGGTCGTTGAACTCGGCATATTTGAAACCGGGTAGCAACGGCTCGAACCCGTCGCGCATCTTGGCCTGATTGGTGGCCGAGATGGTGCCGAGCGTGCGGCCATGGAACGCCTGATTGAAGGTAATCAGCGTGTGGCGTTCGGGATTGCCGTTGGCGAAGTGAAACCGGCGCGCGGTCTTGATCGCGCACTCGACCGCTTCGGCGCCCGAATTGGTGAAGAACACCGTATCGGCAAAGCTGTTGTCGACGATCCGCTGCGCCAACGCCTCGCCTTGGGGGCTGCCATAGAGGTTGCTGACATGGATCAGCGTCGCGGCCTGTTCCTGGATCGCCTTGGTCAGATGCGGATGGCCATGGCCCAGCGCGTTGACGGCGATACCGGCGGCGAAGTCGAGATATTGGGTGCCGTCCTCACCATAAAGATAGCAGCCCTCGCCTCGGACCGGACGCACGCCGCACCGTGGATAGACGGGCATGAGCGCGGGGGTCGTCATCGAACTGCTCCTTCATGAGAAATATCGGCGTTCAAAACGCAAAAGGGCGGCCAACCGGGCCGCCCGGAGCGGCGCTGTACCGCCCCTTGGGGCGTTACGTCAATTCTTGAGCTTCCACCCCGACCGCAGCAACGCGTAGCAGCCGATCGCCATCGCGATATCGACCAGCAGAATGACCGCACCGCCCAGCAGCACCGGCGAATCGGCGCGTTCGAGGAAGCCGTAACGGAAGCCCGAGATGATGTAGAAGAACGGGTTCAGGTGGCTGATCGATCGGAACAGCGGCGTCAGCGCTTCGACCGAATAGAAAGTGCCCGACAGCAGCGTCAGCGGCCCGATGACGAAATTGGTGATAGCGGCGGCATGGTCGAACTTCTCCGCCCAGATCGACGTCATCACCCCGGCCAGCGCCAGGAAGGTCGAACCGAACAGCCCGAACCACAGCACCGCGCCCGGATGGCGCGGCATCACATGGACGCCGGGATAGAGCAGCATCGCCCCCCACAGCACGAACCCGACGAGGAACGCGCGGGTCACCGCACCCCCGACCAGCGCGGCCAGCAATTCGCCGGTCGACAGCGGCGGCATCAGGTAATCGACCACCGTCCCCTGGATCTTGCCGACCAGCAGCGCGAAGCTGGAATTGGCGAACGCGTTGTTCAGCATCGCCATCGCGATCAGCCCAGGCGCCACGAAATCGGGGAACGGCACGCCCAGCACGGTGCGCCCCGCCCCGCCCATCGCGACCGAAAAGATCACGAGGAACAACAACGTCGTGACCGCCGGTGCCCAGATGGTCTGAAGCTGCACCTTGAAGAAACGGCGCACCTCCTTGATATAGAGCGTGCGCAGCCCACCCCAGTTCACGTTCCGGATGACCGGCACGCCGGGGTCGGCGATGATGATTTTCGTGCGCGACGGGGATTGTTCCTGCATGGCTGTGTCGCCTAATCGCTGGCGCGCGCGGCGGCAAGGATCATGGTCGTCTGCGCGATGACGAGTTGAAGGACGAAGACGGGCATGAGCTGGACCGAAGAACGCATCGCGACACTGGCCAAGATGTGGGAATCGGGGATGACCGCAAGCCAGATCGCCGAGGAACTGGGCGGGATCAGCCGCAATGCGGTGATCGGCAAGGCGCATCGCCTGGGCTTGCAGTCGCGCCCCTCGCCGGTGAAGTCGAACGATGCGGCGAAGGCTGCGGCCCCCGCGCCCAAGCCAGCGGCGGCGCCCGAACCCGCTCCGGCCGTCGCGGCCCCGCCGCCCCCTCCGCCCGCGCCGAAGCCGGCGCCTGCGCCCGAACCGAAGCCCGAACCGGTCGCCGCCGCGCCGGTGGAGAACGATCCGTTCACGCCGCTGCCCGAGGACGATCAGGCCGACGAGGTCGAGGACGTGGAGGAAGACGAAGCCCCCGCCGTCGCGCCGCGCCGTGCCGAACCGGTGATGCGCTCGGTCGGTCCGGGCGGCTTCCTGCGTCAGAACCCGGGCGAACAGAGCGCCCCGCTGACCCCCGCCCCGCCCCGCCGCCTGGTGCCGGCGCGGCCGAGCGACGCGATCGCCGGCAAGACGACGCTGCTCGACCTGAACGACCGCATCTGCAAATGGCCGATCGGCCATCCGGGCGAACCGGACTTCCACTTCTGCGGCGAGAAGGTGAATCCGGGCTTCCCCTATTGCGTGGACCATTGCGGCCATGCGTATCAGGCGCAGCTCCCCCGCCGCGACCGCCGTCCGCCGCCGCCGCTACCCTATGGTGGCCCGCGGGTTCGTTAATCGCGCAAGGCCGAGCGAAAGCTCGGCCACGCTCTCAGGCGATCAACCCGGCCGGCGCGGCCCAAAGCCGCGACCGACGGCATGGGCTTTGCCCATGCCGGCCAACCCTCTCAAAACCGAAAATTCGCCCGGACGCGCGCGCTATGCCAGTCGAACCGGCGATCCGCGTTGCCTGTGAACGGCAACCGCTCCACCTGCCCGCGCGACCGTTCGGTAACGCTGGCGAAGGTGTAGAGCACACCGATCGAGAAGCGCTCGGACACCAGCTGATCCACCCCGCCCCCGGCAGTCCATCCCAGGCCATTGCTGCGGTTGCGGTCTGCGGCGAACCCGTCGACCGCGTTTGCGGCCGGTCCGCGATCGATCCGCGCCAGCACCGCGCCGCCCGTCACATAGGGCAGCGTACTGCCGAGCGCATAGCCGGCGCGCAGCCGCCCCTGCGTGTTCCAATCCATGACCTGGCGATACGCTGCTGCATCGTCGCATCGCCGGCGGCACGCCTGCCGATATTGCTCCGCCCCAGTTCCGCGACCGCTCCGACGACGACATCGCCGAATTGTACGTCATAGCCGACATGGCCGCCATAGCCCGACCGCTCGCCATCGCGGTGGCATCCGGTCTGGTCGGACGCGGCACGGTGACTGCACGCGATCGCACCGAACGTCGTGCGGTGCGTATCGGCGAACAGCTTGTCGAGATCATTGTCGCGTAGCGCCGAAACCTCGCGGTCGTCGCGCGGGAAATCCAGCCCCGCGCCGATCCCGGCATAGCCGCCGGTCCAGGGCCGCGGTTCCTGCGCAAGCGCCGGCATCGCCATGGCCGCCGTCGCCAGACCTGTCGTCATCAACCCTGCAAACCGCATCCGAACCCCGTTTTCCGCAGTGCCGATGCGTCGTCGAACGGCTCACACTGCGTCCCGCTCCCGCAGCGCAGCGTAACTTTTCATTGCCAAAAGTTGCCCGACGCGGTGCTTTGCGGATGGCCCCGTTTCGTTCTATACCCCGACCATGGCCGACAATCTGTTCGAAGCGAACATCCCCACCCCGCCCGCCTATGACGCGTCCTCGATCGAGGTGCTGGAAGGGCTGGAGCCGGTACGGCGGCGGCCAGGCATGTATATCGGCGGCACCGACGAACGGGCGCTGCACCATCTGGCCGCCGAGGTGCTCGACAATGCGATGGACGAGGCCGTCGCAGGCCATGCCACCCGGATCGAGGTGCAGCTGGACATCGGCAACCGGCTGACCATCATCGACAATGGCCGCGGCATCCCGGTCGATCCGCACCCGAAATTCCCCGACAAGTCGGCGCTGGAGGTCATTCTCTCCACGCTGCATTCGGGCGGCAAGTTCGCGGGCAAAGCCTATGCGACGTCAGGCGGCCTGCACGGCGTCGGCATCTCGGTCGTCAACGCCCTGTCGGTCGACACGGTGGTCGAGGTCGCGCGCGACCGGCAGCTGTATCGGCAGCGCTTCTCGCAGGGGCAGACGCTCGGCCCGCTCGAACATGTCGGCGCCGCCCCCAACCGGCGCGGTACGCTGGTCGCCTTCACGCCCGATGCCGAGATTTTCGCCGATTTACAGTTCAAGCCCGCGCGGCTGCACAAGCTGGTGCGGTCCAAGGCCTATCTGTTCGCGGGCGTCGAAATCCGCTGGAAATGCGCACCCGAACTGGTCGCCGGGACCGACGTACCGGCCGAAGCGGTGTTCCAGTTCCCCGGCGGTCTTGCCGATCACCTGCGCGAACAGATTGGCGGGCGCGAATGTGCAACCGCCGATTTCTTCACCGGGCGACAGGATTTCCCGGGTGAAGCCGGCCGCGTCGAATGGGCGGTGGCGTGGCCGCTGTGGAGCGACGGCAGCTACAGCTATTATTGCAACACCATCCCGACGCCCGATGGCGGTACCCACGAACAAGGGTTGCGGCAGGCGCTGGTGCGGGGACTGCGCGGCTTTGCCGATCTGGTCGGCAGCAAGCGAGCCAAGGACATGACCGCCGACGACGTGACGGTCGGGTCCGAATTGATGCTGTCGGTGTTCATACGCGACCCGCAGTTTCAGAGCCAGACCAAGGATCGCCTGACCAGCGTCGAGGCCGCCAGCCTCGTCGAAAAGGCGGTGCGCGACCATTTCGACCATTTCCTCAGTCACAATATGGACCGGGGCAAGGCGCTGCTCGGCCTCGTGCTCGACCGGATGGACGAACGCCTGCGCCGCAAGGCGGAGCGCGAGGTCAAGCGCAAGACGGCGACGTCGTCGCGCAAGCTGCGCCTGCCGGGCAAGCTGACCGACTGCGCGTCGGACGATCCCGCCGGCACCGAATTGTTCATCGTCGAGGGCGATTCGGCGGGCGGTTCGGCCAAGCAGGCGCGCGACCGCAAGACGCAGGCGATCCTGCCGATCCGCGGCAAGATCCTGAACGTCGCCTCGGCAACCAGCGCGAAGATCCTCGCCAATCAGGAAATCGCCGACCTGATCCTCGCCATGGGCTGCGGCACGCGCAAGGACTGCCAGCCTGATGCGCTGCGCTACGAACGCATCGTCATCATGACCGACGCCGATGTCGACGGCGCGCATATCGCGACGCTTCTGATGACCTTCTTCTTTCAGGAGATGCCCGATATCGTCCGGCGCGGGCACCTCTATCTGGCGCAGCCGCCGCTGTACCGCCTGACGGTCGGCGCCAAGTCGCTCTATGCCCGCGACGATGCGCATCGCGCCGAACTGGAACGCACCGCATTCAAGGGCAAGAAGGTCGAGGTCGCGCGGTTCAAGGGGCTGGGCGAGATGAACCCGGGCCAGCTGCGCGAGACGACGATGGACCCGGCCAGCCGCAGCCTGATCCGCATTACCCTGCCGCAGGAATATGAGGAACGCGCGGCGGTAAAGGACCTGGTCGACCGGCTGATGGGAACTAACCCGGCGCACCGCTTCGCCTTCATCCAGGAAAATGCCGCGCGGCTGGACGACGAGGTCATCGACGCCTGAACGCATCGATTGACGCCTCTTCCTCGATGCCGCAACCTCCTGACGAACAGGGGTTTTGGGGGAAGATGCGATGGTGCCCATGATGATGCTGGCCGCGATCATGTCGCCGTCGGCGCAGGCGCAGCCGGCCGCCGCGACGATCGAGAGCCGCGCTCGCGAGGTCGTCGCGCTGCTGGGGGGCACCGGCGACTATGATGCGACCTTTGCGCCGTCGTTCCGCACCGCCGTACCCCGCGCGCGGTTCGACGCGATCGCCGCACAGTTGCAGCAGGCGCTCGGCAAGCCGACCGGTGTGGCGGCGATCGAGGCGACCGGCCCATGGGCGGCACAGATCCGCATCGCCTATGACGGCGGTACCCTGAACGCGGACCTGACGCTCGATCCAGGTGGCAGTCATCAGATCATCGGCCTGCTGGCGAAGGGCGCCGAACCGCGCGGTCCGGCGGCGCAGACGCTGGACGCGGTGGTGGAACAGCTGGCCGCCCAGAATGGCACGAGCGTGTTCGCACTCGCCCGGCTGGGCGACGGGTCGCCGCGTCTGGAAAAGGCCCGCAACGCTACTACCCCCATCGCGATCGGATCGGCGTTCAAGCTGGTGATCCTCGCCGAACTGGTCCGCTCGATCGAGGCAGGCGAGCGCAAATGGAGCGACGTCGTCACGCTCGACGGGTCGGCGCTGCCCGGCGGCGGCTATGCGCAGCAGCCAAAGGGCACGCAGATCGCGCTGCGGGAACTCGCGGAACGGATGATTTCGGTCAGCGACAACAGCGCGACCGACATCCTGCTGTTCCACCTTGGCCGGGCAAAGGTGGAGGCGATGTTGCCGGTCGTCGGCTTTACCGATGGCGGCGTGCGCAATGTGCCCTTTCTTGGCGCACTGGAGGTCTTCAAGCTGAAAGGCGTGGACGGTGGCGCGCTGGGCACGCGCTATCTGGCGATGGATGCGAAGGCGCGGCGGGCGTTTCTCGATGGGCCGGTGCGCGACACGCCGATTGCCGCCATTCCGCGCGACCTGTTCCAGAACGGAAAGCCGCTGCGCATCGTCGAACTGGAATGGTTCGCCAGCCCCAACGACCTGATCCGCGCGATGGACTGGCTGCGGCGGCATATGGACGGAACGGCCGGAGCGGAGCTTCGCGCCATATTGTCGAAAAATCCCGGCTTGCCCGATGCGACGAAGCATTGGCGCTATGTCGGGTACAAGGGCGGTTCGGAACCTGGCGTGCTGACCATGACCTTCCTGCTGCAGGCCGGTAATGGTGCATGGTATGCGCTGACGGCCGGGATCAACGATCCCGCGCGCGATGTCGATACGTTGAAATTCACCGGGCTGATGAACCGCGCGCTGGACCTTGCCGCGCCGCGATAAAGGTGGGAGCCGGACGACCCGCTGCGAAATCGTTGCGGCTGCTTCCTTCCGGACCTGACCGGGTTGGCGACGGCATCGTCCGCCCGACTCCCGCGCGCCATATGGGCGAAGCGGAAGCCGGACGCAAGGGGATCAGCTGCGTTTCGGCAATCGCGAATAGGGGACGAAATCACCGAGCGAGATCGAACCGCTCATCATCCGCGAATTGCGGTCGACCAGGTTGACGATATCGATCCGACACAGCTGCGTCCCGATCGTCCGCGTGACGAGGATGTCGTCGCGGTCGAGGATACCGCTCCCCGACGGCCGGTTCACGAACAGCGTGCCGTTGTTCATGCGATAGACGATGGCGGTATTCGGCACGATCTCGCTGGAGCGGATATCGCGCAGGTTGATGCAGTCGACCGGCCGGCCCGCGTCGCGACGCTCGGTAATGCGCGACAGCGCCGCTTCTCCGGCGACATTGTCTCGGTCGCGGGCCGCCAACGGGACCGCGCTGGCGGTGATCAGGGCAATCAACAACAGCTTGAAAACACGCATGATCGTCATCCCGGCTACAGCAATATGCACGGTATAGCATGTCCGGGATGAACCGACACTGACGCGGACCGTTCCACCCGCGCCAGCGCTCCCCCTTACAGGCTGGCTGCCGCCTCGATGATCGGCACGAATTTGTCGGCAGTCAGGCTTGCCCCTCCGACCAGCGCGCCATCGACATCGTCGATCGACAGGATCGCGGCGGCGTTGGCGCCGGTCACCGACCCGCCATAGAGGATGCGGATACCATCGGCGGCGTCGCCGACCATCTGGCGCAGCTTGGCGCGGGCGATGGCGTGGACCTGCGCGATCTCGTCGGGCGACGGAGTCCGCCCGGTCCCGATCGCCCAGCGTGGTTCATAGGCAAGCGTGAACCAGTCGCCGCTGGCCCCTTCCGGCACCGATTTCTCGATCTGCGCCTGCACGACGCGTTCGGCACGCCCGGCATCACGCTCGGCCTCGGTCTCGCCGCAGCACAGGATGACGTTAAGCCCGTGGCGACGGGCGGCCGCGGCCTTGGCCCATGCGTCGTGGCTCGTCTCGTTCTGGTCGGCGCGGCGTTCGCTATGGCCGACGATCACGATCGTCGCACCCGCTTCCACCAGCATCTCCGCCGACACGCAGCCAGTGTGCGCGCCACGGTCGTTGGCATGGACGTCCTGCCCGCCGATCTGCACCGACCTGGCGATCTCCGAGGCGGGATGCACCAGCGTGGCGGGCACGCACAGCGCAACGTCGACGCCCGGTGCAGCGGCAGCGGCGGCATCGATCTTGGCGATCTCAGCCAGCTGCCCGCGAAGCCCGTGCATCTTCCAGTTCCCTGCCACCAGCTTGCGACGACTCATACCCATGGCTCCCCGAGCGTTTTACATGTTCTACAGCCGATAGCGCATGTGGCGATGCGCGCAACCTTGAAGCGGGCGCGACCGCCTTCTAAAGCGGCATCCTTTCATTCCTTTCGATCGGTTGCACGGATGCTCGGTTTCTTCAGGCGCATGACCAAGTCGAAGGTCGGCATCTTTGTCGGCCTGCTGTTGCTGGCGGTCATCGCCATCGGCTTCGCCATGGCCGACCTAAACGGTCTGCGCCCGTCATCGCTGGGCGGCAGCGGTGCGACCGTCGCTACCGTGGGTGACGACACGATCACCGACACCGCGCTGACCGAGCGCATCCGGGGCGACGTGCAGCAGGCGGCGCAACGCCAGCCCGGACTGGATACCGCGCGCTATATCGCAAGCGGCGGGTTCGAAGGGTCGCTCAACCGCGCCATTTCCGACGCGGCGCTGCGCCAGTTCGCGCAGGACCACGGGCTGGTAGTGTCCGACCGCTATGTCGACGGCCAGATCGCCAGCCTGCCGGCGTTCCAGGGGCTGGACGGCAAGTTCGACCAGCGCACCTTTGAACAGGCGTTGGCCCGTGCGCGCATCACGCCGCAGCAGTTGCGCGACGATATCCGCCGCGCGACGCTCACCCGCCTGATGCTCGCCCGCACGCTGCAGGCGAGCTACATGCCGCAGCAGCTGGCGCTGCCCTATGCGTCGCTCGCCAAGGAAGCGCGCAGCGGACAGGTCGCGATCGTGCCGACCGCCGCCTTCCCCGCCCCGGCCGCACCGACCGACCAGCAGTTGCAGGCCTATTACACCGCCAACCGCGCGCGCTACATGATCCCGGAGCGTCGCGTGATCCGTTACGCGATCGTCACCCCGGCCAGCGTGACCGCACAGGCGACGCCGACCGATGCCGAGGTGCAGGCCGCCTATCGCGCCAACGCCGCACGCTTCGCCGCATCGCAGACCCGCAGCGTGTCGCAGGTCGTCGTCGCCGATCAGGCAGCTGCGACCAAGCTGGCGCAGGCGGTACGCGGTGGGCAGGCGCTGAACGCCGCCGCCAGCGCGATCGGCCTCGAAGCCACGAACTTTGCCGGACAGACCAAGGGGCAGCTCGCCGCCAAGACCTCGCCCGCCGTCGCCGAAGCCGCGTTCGGCGCGCAGCAGGGGGCGGTGGTCGGCCCGGTGCAGTCGCCGCTCGGCTTCGTCGTGTTGAAGGTCGATGCAGTGACGCAGGTTCCCGGCAAGACGCTCGAAAAGGCCCGCCCCGAACTGGTCGCCGAACTGACCAAGACCAAGGGCGCGACCGCGCTGGGCGCGATCCAGGAGAAGATCGACGGCGGCATCACCGATGGCGCGACGTTCGACGAGATCGTCAAGGACGCCAACCTGTCGGCGCAGGCGACCGCCCCGGTCACCGCGCAGGGCGTCGATCCGTTGAAGCCGGCGCAGCCCGATCCGGCGCTGGCGCCGATCATCGAAGCGGGCTTTGCCGCGGAGTCGGGCGACGCGCCGCAGATCGTGCAGACCGCGGCCGACGGCACCTTCGCACTGGTATCGACCGGCGACGTAACCCGCGCCGCGCCGCGTCCACTGGGCGAGATTCGTGAGCAGGTCATCGGCCAGTACAAGCAGGATCAGGCGTTGAAGGCCGCCCGTGCGGTCGCCCAGCAGATCCTGACCAAGGTCAATGGCGGGATGCCGCTCGGCACCGCCGTCGCCCAGTCGGGCACGCGCCTGCCCGCGCCGCGCCCGGTCAATGCCTCGCGCGCGCAGCTGTCGCAGATGGGGCCGCAGGTTCCCGCCGCACTGCAGCTGATGTTCTCGATGGCGCCCAAGAAAGCCCGGCTGACCGCTGCACCCAATGGCGAAGGCTGGCTGATCGTCTATCTTGACGGCATCCAGCGTGGCGACGCGACCAACGACAAGGCGGCGATCACCGGCGTCGGACGCGAACTGGGCCAGTTGAGCGGCAACGAATATGCCGAGCAGTTCGTCGAGGCGGTGCGCCGGCAGGTCGGCGTGAAGCGCAACGAGCAGACCATCAACCGCGTCCGTAACGAACTGGTCGGCGGAGCCACCCCCGCGCCCGCGCAATGAACGGGATCGAGGGGGTAGACGCCGCCCGCGCCGCGCTGGCCGAGGGACGGCCGGCGCTGCTGTGGACCACGCGGGTCGCGGATACCGAAACGCCGGTCGCCGCCGCGCTCAAGCTGATCCAGCCGGGGCGGGGCGACTTCCTGCTGGAATCGGTCGAGGGCGGGTCGGTGCGCGGTCGCTACAGCCTGTTGGGGCTGGCCCCCGACCTGGTGTTCCGGGCGCAGGGGCATGGCGCGGCGATCAACGCCGACTGGCTGACCGATCGCGAGGCCTTCGCGCCGTGCGGCGAACCGACGCTCGCCGCCCTGCGGACGCTGGTCGGGCAGTGCCGGATGGACGTTCCGGCCGCCCTGCCCCGCGCACTGGCGTGCCTGGTCGGCTATTTCGGTTACGAGACGGTCGGGCTAGTCGAAACGCTGCCGCAGGCGGCGGAGGACGCGCTGCACCTGCCCGACATGATGTTCGTCCGGCCGACCGTGCTGCTGGTGTTCGACCGGCTGTCGGACACGCTGTTCGTCGTCGCGCCGGTGTGGCCCGGTGCCAGTGTCGAAGCGGCGGCGGAGCGGATCGAGGCGACGGCGGCGGCGCTGGATGCCGCCGCCCTGCCCGTGCCGGCGCGGCTGACCGAGGTGCCCGAACTGGCGCTGGCCCCCACCCTGCCCGCCGGCCGCTATGGCGAGATGGTCGCGGCGGCGAAGGAATATATCGCGGCCGGCGATATCTTTCAGGTCGTGCTGGCGCAGCGTTTCACCACGCCCTTTCCGCTGGAGCCGTTCGAGCTGTACCGGGCGCTGCGGCGGATCAACCCGTCGCCATTCCTCTATCATCTCGACCTGCCGGGCTTTGCGCTGACCGGGTCCAGCCCGGAAATCCTGGTGCGGCTGCGCGATGGCGAGGTCACGATCCGGCCGATCGCCGGTACCCGCCCGCGGGGTGCCACGGCGGCGGAGGACGAGGCGAACCGGACCAGCCTGCTCGCCGATCCCAAGGAACGGGCCGAGCATCTGATGCTGCTCGACCTGGGCCGTAACGATGTCGGTCGGGTCGCGTCGAGCGGCAGCGTCCGGGTGACCGATAGCTATACGGTCGAATTGTACAGCCATGTCATGCACATCGTGTCCAATGTCGTCGGCACGCTGCGGTCGGACGCCGATGCGCTGGACGCGTTGTTCGCCGGTTTCCCGGCCGGCACCGTGTCGGGCGCGCCGAAGGTACGGGCGTGCCAGGTCATCGCCGAGCTGGAGCGCGAACGGCGCGGGGCCTATGCCGGCGGCGTCGGCTATTTCAGCCCGGACGGGTCGATGGATTCGTGCATCGTGCTGCGGACCGCGGTGGTCAAGGACGGGATGATGCACGTCCAGTCGGGCGCGGGCATCGTCGCCGACAGCGACCCCGCCTATGAACAACGCGAGTGCGAGGCGAAGGCAGGCGCGCTGCTGGCGGCGGCGCGCGAAGCGGTGGCCCAAGCGGGCAAGGTTCGTTTCGGACAATAGCGCGGAAGTTTACGAAGTTTGCGCTAGGTTCATGTTGCAGGCGTAGGATGTTTGGCGGCGGTCGGCGGCCAAGCATTTGCAATCGCATGATTCGTCAAAGGTGAATGGTTGTCACGGACGCGCGGAAGTTGGCACCGTCGTCCCGATGCGCGAGGAAAGCCATGGTGCAGATTTGCCGTGCGACATTGCAGCATCTCGACCGGATCGTTCCGTTGTTCGATGCCTATCGCCAATTCTATGGGCAGGACAGTGACCTGGCCGGCGCCCGCGCGTTCCTGGCCGAGCGGATCGCGCGGGAGGAATCGGTGATCCTGCTGGCGGGGGACGGTGCGGGCTTCACGCAACTTTATCCGTGCTTTTCGTCGGTGCGGATGCGGATGACGCTGATCCTGAACGACCTGTTCGTGGCGCCGGAGGCACGGTGCCAGGGCGTCGGTGAGGCGTTGCTGGAGGCGGCGCGGGACCATGCGCGATCGGTCGGCGCGGCGCGGATGACGCTGTCGACGGCGGTCGACAACAGCGCGGCGCACGCGCTGTACGTCCGCACCGGATGGGAACGCGATGCGCAGTTCCACACCTATACCATCGCGGTCGATTGAGGCGGTTTACGGGCGAAAGAGCGGTGGCAGGCTATGGCGGTTGGGCGCTGTAGGAAAGCGGTTCGGGCTGTCGACGCGGAGTAGAAGGAAGAAGCGGGACCCCGGATCAAGTCCGGGGTGACGATGGGATCAACGGCGGAGTGCGATCCAGCCGAGCCACAGCCAGCCGATAATCATCGCGAGACCGCCGAGCGGGGTGATCGGCCCCAGCACCCCGCGCGGACCGCCCAGTGCCATCGCGTAGAGCGAACCGCCGAACAGCAACCCGCCGGCCACGAACAGCCAGCCCGGCCCCCGCGCGCCGAGGTTCAGTGCGACCAGCGTGGCGATGGCGTGGGCGAGCTGATACTGGCCACCGGTCTTGAGCCACTCGGCCGCCGGGCCGGAGGCGCCATGCGCGCCGAACGCGCCGGCAGCGACCGCCATGGCGCCGGACAGCGCGGCGGCGAGGAGAAGCAGGTTCATCGGGTTGGCTCCGTGGTTCGGCGGCGTGACGGGAATGTATCTATCGGGGTTTGCGCTGGTTCGCTTGCGATTTCAGGTCGTCGGCGGGAGGCTTGTGTCCGTCCCTGTCTTCGTCACCCCGGACTTGATCCGGGGTCCCGCTTTCTCACCGACCTGGCAGAAGAAGCGGGACCCCGGATCAAGTCCGGGGGTGACGTTGGAGGCGGGGCGGGCGGGACGTTACCGGGAATGCCCTGCCTTCGCTGGGATGGTGTCCTTGAAGACGATCGTCGCGGCGTGACTGTCACTCATGGCGTACCGCAGATGCGCTGTCACGGCTGTCCACACCACCCCTTCACCCCGCGTCGTCCGGCACCGTGCCCGACGCCGCGCTGACGCGGGCGTGGGTGAAGATCATGTCGCGTCCCTGTCGCAGGTCGCCGGTTTCGGACTGTTGCAGCAACCGCTTGGCGTCGGCCTTGCGATACAGGTCTTCGGTCCGGTCGATCTCGCCATCGTCGACGCCGACGCTGGCCATGGCGGCGCGTGCCATGGTGACGGCGGAGTCGAGCACTTCGCGAAACACGCCCTCGACCGGGGCATTGGCCAGCTTCACCACCGACCGCCGGTCAAAGGCGCGCACGAAGATGCCCGGCCCCGGAAAGGCGTGGTGGATCGCACCGATCATCTCCGCATCGAACGGATCGCCATCGGTGCAGAACAGCAGCAGTTCGGCATCGGCCGCCCCGGCGAGGCGCAACATGTCGATGCGCGTGCCGTCGCCATAATAGACCTTCATCCCGAAGCCGCCCGCGATCTCGATCATCTCCACATCGGTGTCGATGACCGTGACGCTGATCCCCTGCGCCAGCAGCATCTGCGCGACGGTCTGGCCGAAGCGGCCATAGCCGACGACGACCGCGCTGGCGCCGTCGTGGCGCGGGCCTTCGGGGGTCTTGCCGTCCTTTTTTTCCGGCTCGGCGCGGAACTTGCGGGTCGCCATCATCAGGAACGGAGTGGTCGCCATCGACAGGGTGACGATCGCGCCGAAGACGCTCGCCGCCTCGGGCGCGATCAGCAGCGCATTCTGCGCCTGCGCGAACAGGACGAAGCCGAATTCGCCGCCCTGGCTGAGCAACAGCCCCAGCGCCAGCGCGCTGCGCCATGGCATGCCGAACAGCCGGCCGAGACCGAAGATCACCACCCCCTTGGTCGCGATCAGCGCCAGCGCCATGCCGACGACGAACACCGGCCGTTCGACGATCGCCCCCAGATCGAGCATCATGCCGACCGCGAGGAAGAACAGACCGAGCAGGATCGAGCGGAACGGTTCGACGTCCGCCTCCAGCTCGTGGCGATACGGGCTGTCGGCCAGCATCACGCCGGCGATGAACGCGCCCAGAGCGGTCGACAGGCCGAGCGCCTGCATCACCGCCGCGCTGGCGATGACGGTGAACAGCCCGGCGAACACGAACATCTCGCGCTCGCCCATATTGCCGATCAGGCGGAACAGCGGGCGCAGCAGGAAGCGGCCGGCGAGGATCAGCCCGACCACCGCACCGACGGTCCACAGCGCCAGCTGCCACCCCGGCGGTCCGGCGGCATCGGCCGGGTTGCGCGACAGGGCGGCGACGATGGTGATGAGCGGGACGATCGACAGATCCTGAAACAGCAGGATCGCAAAGGCGCGTTCGCCGAACGGGGTCTTCATGCGACCGGCCGATTGCAGCATCGGCAGCACCTGCGCGGTCGAGGACAGCGCCAACGGCAGGCCGAGCGCGATGGCGGCGGCCCAGCTGAAATGGGTGGCGAGCCAGACGACGCCGGTGATGGCGATGCCGCAGAGCGCCACCTGCAACAGGCCCAGGCCAAAAATATCGCGCTTCATCTGCCACAGGCGCGATGGCGACAGTTCGAGCCCGACAAGGAACAGCAGCAGCGTGATGCCGAGTTCGGCGATGGCGAGTTTGGATTCGGCATTGCCGACCAGTCCCAGCACCTGCGGTCCGACGACCGACCCGGCAACGAGATAGCCGAGCGTGGCACCCAGCCCCAGCTTGCGGAAGATCAGCACGAAGACCAGCGCCGCGCCCAGCAGCGGCGCGAAATCATGGAGCAGCGACGCGGTGCCGTGTTCCATCAGGCGGCGGCCCGCTGACCGGCGGCCTGTGCCGCGGCTTCGGCGGCGGCTTCGAAGGCGAGGCGGATCGAGGCGTGGCGCGCGCTGTGCGGGCGCGCCGGTTCGAACAGCGTCAGGCCGGGCCAGTCGGGGGCATCGCCCTCCCCGGCCAGCCAGGCGGTGAGCGTATCGCTGGCGGCGGCGAGCTCGGCCGGCGTCTTGCCGACGACCGCGCGGGCGAGCAACGCCGAGGATGCCTGCCCCAGCGCGCAGGCGCGGACCAGCATGCCGATAGCGGCGACGTGGCCGTCCTCGCCCAACGCGATGTCGACCGTCACCCGGCTGCCACAGATCGGCGAGCGTTTCTCTACCGAAGCATGGGGTTCGGGAAGGCGGACGGCCTGCGCGGTTTCGGCGGCGAGGCGGAGGATTTCGGTGTTGTAGAGCGGTGCGGTCACGCGACCGATGTAGGGCGGGTTCGTGACGCTGGCGAGTCGAAGCCGGCTTTTTCTATTCGCCAAACACCGGTTCGCCCCGGCGGCGGCGTTCGATAAAGTCGACGACGCTGGCGCTGGTGGCGTTGAGCAGCGGATAGGTGCGCGCGTTCTTGATCCAGAGCGGGCGGCGCGTCGGGCCGCCGCCGATGAAGTCGGCCGCCAGCAGCAGGAGGAGAAAGGCGAGGCTGACGAGGATCAGGCCCTTCAAGGCGCCGAAGCCGAAGCCGAGGGCACGGTCGACCGGGCCGAGGACCGACGCGCGGGTCCGCGCGCCGATGCCGTTGGCGACCAGCCGGCCGGCGAAATAGCCGATGCCCGCGATCAACGCGAAGGCCAGCGTCGCCGCGCCGCCCGCCGTGCCGGTGGGTCCGACCAGCGCGGCGGCGACCGGCGTGTGGAACAGCTTGAGCAACAGCACGACCAGCGCCCAGGCGCCGAGCGAGAGGACTTCGGTGACGAAGCCGCGCATGAATCCCAGCACCGCCGCGCCGCCGACGGTGAGGAGGACGGCGATGTCGAGGGAGGTCAGGCCCATGGAAGAGGCTATGCCGGGCGGCGGGGAGATTGTCGAGCGGGGGGTGCGGGGGAGCGGATGGCTCAACCAATTCGTCGTCACCCCGTACTTGATCCGGGGTCCCGCTTTCCCAAGGCGCCGAGAAGAAGAAGCGGGACCCCGGATCAAGTCCGGGGTGACGGGGAGTCATACGCAGATCCTCCCCGGTACGGGGAGGGGGACCGTCGCCGAAGGCGATGGTGGAGGGGTTGGCCGAATACGGGCCGGTAGCGTTGCGGGGCGATCCCCCTCCACCAGCCTGCGGCTGGTCCCCAGCGTCAGGTCGGATCGTCCTCCGGACGATCCTCGGTCATGCAGAGCATGGCCGACCTGACGCTCCGTGCCGGGAAGGATTTTAGCGTCCCAGCATATAATCCACGAACCGCGGCAAATCCTTGAACCCGGACAGTTTCACCGCGCCGCCCTCCGCCTGCGCCGCCGGGGCCAGTGCGCGCGCAAAGCCGAGCTTGCCCGCCTCCTTCAGCCGCAATGCGCCGTGCGCGACGGGGCGGACCTCGCCCGACAGCGCGATCTCGCCGAAGACGATCGCGTCGGACGGTACCGGGCGTTCGGACAGCGCCGAGACCAAAGCGGCCGCGACAGCGAGGTCGGCGGCGGGGTCGGTCACGCGGTAGCCGCCGGCGATGTTGAGATAGACTTCGGCCGTGGCGAAGGCGAGGCCGCAGCGTGCCTCCAGCACGGCGAGGATCATCGCGAGGCGGCCGGAGTCCCAGCCGACGACGGCCCGGCGCGGGGTCGCTCCGGACGCCAAGCGCACGGTCAGCGCCTGTACCTCCACCAGTACCGGGCGGGTCCCCTCCAGCGCGGGGAAGACGACGGTGCCGGTGACATTCTCGTCACGGCTTGTCAGGAATAGCGACGAAGGGTTTGATACTTCGGACAATCCTTCGCTTTCCATCGCGAAGACGCCGATCTCGTCGGTGCCGCCGAAGCGGTTCTTGACCGCGCGCAGGATGCGGTACTGGTGGCTGCGCTCGCCCTCGAACGCCAGCACCGTGTCGACCATATGTTCGAGCACGCGGGGACCGGCGATCGACCCGTCCTTGGTGACATGGCCGACCAGCACGACGGCGGTGCCGCGTTCCTTGGCGAAGCGGATCAGTTCGCCCGACGAGGCGCGGACCTGGCTGACGGTGCCGGGCGCCCCTTCGATCAGGTCGCTGTGCATCGTCTGGATCGAATCGATGATGAGCAGGTCGGGCGCGGCCGATCCGCCGAACGTGGTCAGGATGTCACGGACCGAAGTCGCGGCGGCGAGCTGCACCGGGGCATTGCCCAGCCCCAGGCGGCGGGCGCGGAGACGCACCTGATCGGCGGCCTCTTCGCCCGAGACATAGGCGACGCTCTTGCCCGCCAGTGCCAGCTTCGCGGCGGCCTGTAGCAGCAGGGTCGACTTGCCGATGCCGGGATCGCCGCCGATCAGCGTCGCCGATCCCTCGACGAAGCCGCCGCCCAGCGCCCGATCGAGTTCGGCGATCTCGGTCTTCAGACGGTCGGGCAGCGCGATGTCGGTGTCGAGCCCCGACAACAGGATCGGCCGCCCACCGCTCTGCAGGTTATGCCGCGCCGAAAAGGGGGTGACGACCGCGCCGGCATCCTCGACCAGCGTATTCCAGTCGCCGCAATCGGCGCATTGCCCCGCCCATTTCGAGGATACCGATCCGCATTGCTGGCAGACATAGCGCTTTTGGGGTTTGGCCATGCCGCGGCGTTAGCAGATGCGGAACGAAAGGGGAATATCAGTCCAGTTCGCTGCCGCGTTTCAGGACCTTGGTCCCGTCGTCCTGCTCGATCAGATAGGCGGGATTGTCCTTGGTGCCGTTCTTGGTGATCTTGCTGCCCTTGATCGTGCGCTGGACGCGGCGTTCGAAGCGTTCCTCGACCTTGCCCTCCGCCGTGCCGTTGCCCCACGACCATTTGACCTTCTGGCCCTTCTTGTAGCTCTCGCTCATGCTGTCCGCTCCTTTTGTCGGGCGGGTCAACCCGTTGGAGCGCCCAAGCGTTCCGGTGGCGTACGCGGCGTTCCGGCGCTATGGGCACGCGGATGAAGCCTTCCCAGCTCCGCGTCGCGATGTTCAGCGGAAACTATAATTATGTCCGCGATGGCGCGAACCAGGCGCTCAACCGGCTGGCGCGCCACCTGCTCGACCATGGCGTGACGCTGCGCGTCTATTCGCCGACGACCGACAAGCCGGCCTTTCCGCCGACCGGCGATCTGGTCAGCGTGCCAGCCTATGGCATGCCCGGCGGGCGCGGCGAATATAAGCTGGCGCGGGGGCTGACCGCGAAGACGCGCGCCGATCTGACGGCGTTCGCGCCGAATATCGTCCATGTCTCCGCCCCCGATATCCTCGGCCACCGGGCACTCAGCTGGGGGCGCGACAACGGGATCGCGACGCTCGCCTCGCTGCACACGCGGTTCGAAACCTACCCGCAATATTATGGCATCGGCTTTCTGGAGCCGCTGGCGGTCGCGCTGTCGAAGCGATTCTATAATCGCGCCGATCAAGTGATGGTGCCCGGGCGCGGCATGGCCGATTTGCTGCGCGAATGGGGCGTGACCTCGCCGATCGGCATCTGGTCGCGCGGGGTGGATCATCAGCGCTTCAGTCCCGGCATGCGCGATCTCGACTGGCGGCGGTCGCTGGGGATCGGCGACGACGAGGTCGCGGTCAGCTTTCTCGGGCGGCTGGTGCTGGAAAAGGGGCTGGACGTCTTTTCGGAGGTCGCCACCGAATTGCAGCGGCGCGGGGTCAAGCATCGCATCCTCGTGATCGGCGAAGGGCCCGCGCGCGACTGGTTCGCCGAGCGGGTACCGCATGCCGTGTTCGCCGGGTTCCAGGCGGGCGACGATCTTGGCCGGGCGGTCGCGTCGATGGACGTGTTCTTCAACCCGTCGATCACCGAGACGTTCGGCAACGTCACGCTGGAGGCGATGGCGGCGGGCGTACCGGTGGTGGCGGCACGCGCGACCGGCGCGGTCGGCATGGTCGAGGACCGGACGACCGGGTTCCTCGTCCCGCCTCGCGACATTCCCGCCTATGCCGATGCGATTGCACGGCTGTGCGAGGATGCCGACCTGCGCTGGCGCATGGGGTTGGCGGGGCATGACGCGGCCAAGGGGTATCGCTGGGACAGCGCGAACCAGTCGGTGCTGGATGCGTATTTGCGGATCGTTCGGGGGTAGGTTGGTTCGGAGTAAACGTCGCCCCAGCGAAGGCTGGGGCATTCCGCGGCGAGGAGCGCGTTCCCTTACGGGGAGATCCCAGCCTTCGCTGGGATGACGTTGGCGGCGAGCGACGTTGGCGGTGAGCAGCGACGGGACCACTCCCCTTGGCCCCTGCCCTGCCGATCGCTTAACGTCGCATCAACCCGTGTCCGCTATCGCTGCGGGTGACGTTAGGGGCCCCTCGCCGATGATCGACAATTTCTCGCTGGGGCTGACCCACCTGCTGATGCTGATCGCGGCGTGGCGGTTGTTGCGGCGGCCGGACCTCGACGAGGAACGCGTGCGCGACGACGCCCCGCGCAAGGGCCGGGACCGCTTCGGTGCGTGATCTCGTCTTCGTCGCATTCCTGGGATTGTTGTTCGCGGCGGGGTTTCGCAAGCCGTTCGTGTTCGTGCTGACCTATGTCTATATCGACATCGTCTCGCCGCAGCGGCTGACCTATCTGCTGCTCAACTCGGTGCCGATCTCGCTGATCGCCTGCGGCCTTGCCGTGCTCGCCTGGGCGGTGGTCGACGACAAGCGCGACACGCGGATGGCGCCGCGCCAGTTCCTGATGCTCGCGCTCCTGCTCTATTGCCTGTGGACGACCAAGACCGCCGACTTCCCGGTCGAGGCGCAGTTCAAATGGGAATGGGTGTGGAAGGCGCTGGCCTTCGCCATCTTCCTGCCGCTGACACTTCGGACCAAATTGCGCATCGAATCGCTGCTGCTGTTCATGGTGCTGTCGGCCGCGTCGATCATCATCGTCGGCGGGATCAAGACGCTGGGGTCGGGCGGCGGCTATGGCGAATTGAACCTGATGGTGTCGAACAATGCCGGCCTGTACGAGGGGTCGACCATTTCGACCGTGGCGATCGCGATCATCCCGCTGATCCTGTGGTTCAGCCGCTTCGGCACGGTGTTCGCACCCGATTGGCGGGTGCGCGCATTCTGCTATGCCCTCGTCTTCTCCTGCCTGCTGATCCCGGTCGGCACGTCGACGCGGACCGGGCTGCTGTGCATCGGGCTGCTCGGCGTACTGATGCTGCGCGACGTGAAGCGGCGGCTGACCTATCTGGCGATGGCGGGCGCGGCGGGGTTGATGGCGGTGCCGTTCCTGCCGTCGGCCTTCACGCAGCGGATGGAGACGATCGGCACCTATCAGGCCGACGCATCGGCATCGACCCGGCTGGCGGTGTGGATGTGGACGCTCGACTATGTGAAGCAGAACCCGTTCGGCGGGGGCTTCGTCGCCTATCTCCAGAACCGCATCCGTTATGAAAAGGTCGCGGTGGTCGGCGAGGGCGCGAACCGGACGGTCGAACGCAGCCTGGAGGTCGATGCCGGGCGCGCCTATCACTCGGCCTATTTCGAGATGCTGGGCGAACAGGGCTATCCGGGGCTGCTGATCTGGCTGGCGATCAATCTGGGCGGGCTGTTCCGGATGGAGGTGCTCAGGCGGCGCTATGCCAAGGCGGGTGAGGACGAGGCGTGGGTCGTGCCACTGGCCGCCGCACTGCAGAACGGGCATATCGTGTATCTGTTCGGCGCGAATTTCGTCGCCATCGCCTTCCAGCCGTTCGTCTTCATGCTGATCGGCGCGCAGATCGGCCTCGACACCTATCTCGCGCGCAAACGTAGCGAACAGGCTTGGACGCCGATCCAGCGGCGCAAGAAGGGGGCGGTAGCCGCATGAACGAATTGAAGGCGCTGACCGGCGCGCGCGGCCTTGCCGCATGGTGGGTCGTGCTGTTCCACTTGCGCGGATCGATGGCGGAAATGCATCCGGCGATCGAATCCGCCATCGCCAAGGGCTATCTGGCGGTCGATTTCTTCTTCCTGCTGTCGGGCTTCGTCATCTGGCTGTCGTGGGGGCGGCGGTTCGGCGAAGGCGGGCTGCCGGTTGCCGGGCGGTTCCTGTGGAAGCGGATGGCACGGATCTGGCCGCTGCACCTGTTCGTGCTGGCCTGTGCGGTCGCGCTGGCCGTCGTGCTGGCGGCGACCGGGCGCAATATCGATCGCTTTCCCTTTGCCGAACTGCCGCTGCATGTCGTGCTGCTGCAAAGCTGGGGGTTCGTCGATCCGCTGAAATGGAACGATCCGGCCTGGTCGATCTCGGCCGAATCCGCCGCCTATCTGTTGTTTCCGCTGCTGGCGGTGGCGGTCGACTGGCGCCGCGTGCCGAGCGTGGTGCTGGTCGCCTTCGTCGCATTGCTGTTGTTCGGGCTGCTGCCGCTATGCGGGCAGGACGGCTTGGGCAGCGAGTTGCAACGCTTTGCCGTGGCGCGCTGCGTGATCCAGTTTGCCGCCGGGACCGCGATCGGCGCTTTGTGGCTGCGCTGGCAGGGGCGTGACCTTGTCGCGGTATCGGCGGGCATCCTCGCGCTGGGGCTGGCGGCGGCGTGGGGGACGAAGCTGCTGTCGGAGGCGCATTCGCTGCCCGCCGCACTCGCGTGCCTGTTGCTGGCGGCGGGGATCACGTCGAACCGGCGCGGCAACCCGCTGGAATGGTGGCCGATCTACCGGCTGGGCGAGATCAGCTATGCGACCTATCTCGGCCATTTCCTGCTGTGGTTCGTGTTCAAGCTGGTGCTGGTCGAGGATGCGACCGACGCGCCGCTATGGGTGCTGGCGCTGTATATCGTGGCGGTGATCGCGTCGTCGGAAGTGCTGTATCGCGGCGTAGAGCGGCCGGCGCAGAACTGGTTGAACCGGGTCGGGGATCGGCGGCGGCTGGCGGTGGCTTAGCGTTTCCGCTTACGTCACCCCGGACTTGATCCGGGGTCCCGCTTTCTTTGCCGCGCGTAGAGGAAGAAGAAGCGGGACCCCGGGTCAAGCCCGGGGTGACGTTTGGGGCGGATGGTGAGGATCACCACCCGCCTCCTCGCCTCACGCCTCGGCCAGTTCGCTTTGCAGTGCCTCGATCACCGCCTTCGAAAAGGCGGGAATGTCGTCGGGCTTGCGGCTGGTGATCAGGTTGCCGTCGATCACGACCTGTTCGTCGACCACCTCGGCACCGGCATTTTCGAGGTCGGTGCGGACCGATGGCCAGCTGGTCACGCGGCGGCCGTCGACCACGTCGGCCTCCACCAGCAGCCACGGCGCATGGCAGATGGCGGCGACGATCTTGTCGTCGTCCATGAATTCGCTGACGATCTCGACCGCGCGTTCCTGCATGCGCAGCTTGTCGGGATTGCCGACGCCGCCGGGCAGCAGCAGCATGTCGAATTCCTCGGTATCCACCGCGTCGAGCGTCAGGTCGGGGGTGATCGTCCGCGCCTTTTCGCTGTCGTTGACGACGCCCTGGATCGGATCGGTCTTGATCGAGGCGAGCGTCACGTTCGCGCCTGCGTCCAGCAGCGCCTGACGCGGGTCGAACAGTTCGGATTCCTCGAACCCGTCGGTGGCGAGGATCAGCACGCGGGCATTGGCGAGGTCGGCCATGGGAAGTCTCCTGTGCAGGGTGGTCCGCCCCCAACCGGCTGACTCCGCGTCGGTTCCCGCCCACGCGGCGGATGCCGGAACGAAGCGACGAGCCGAACATTGATCGGGATATTCGCAGGGACAGCCCGATGGAACCAGCCGAAGACGACGACCTCCCCTGCCCCGCCGGCTGCTTCTTTTCCGATTGCGAGGCGCCGGGCATCACCCGCAAGAAGCTGACGCGCGGCTGGGGCTATTACGACCCGGACGGCGACCGGATCACCGATCGGAACGAGATCGACCGGCTGAACGCCATCGGCCTGCCCCCCGCCTATCGCGACGCATGGTTCTGCCCCGATCCCACCGGTCATATCCAGGCGATCGGCTGGGACGAGAAGGGTCGCAAGCAATATCGCTATCACGCCGATTTCCGCGCGGCGCAGGAGAGCGCCAAATATGATCGCTGCGCGTCGTTCGGGCACAAGCTGCCGAAGCTGCGCGCGCAGGTGGAGCGGGACCTTGCCAAGCGCGCGCTGTCACGCGACCGGGCGGTGGCGGCGGTGGTGCGGCTGCTCGATCTCGGGCGGGTGCGCGTCGGCAACGAAGGCTATGCGCGGGTGAACAAGAGCTTCGGCGCGACGACGCTGCGCAAGCGGCATGCGAAGCTGAGCGGGACCAGGCTGAAGCTCCAATATCGCGCCAAGTCGGGCAAGATGCGGGTGCTGACGATCACCGACCGCTCGCTCGCCAGTTTCGTGCGCAAGTGCCAGGACCTGCCGGGACAGCACCTGTTCCGCTGGGTCGATGCCGAGGGGGAGACGCATCCGGTCACGTCGAGCGACGTCAACGCCTATATCCGCGCGGCGATGGGCGATGACTTCACCGCCAAGCATTTCCGGACGTGGGGTGCGAGCGTGCTGGCGTTCGCGACGCTCGCCGATGCCGATCAGGATATCAGCCTGAAGACGATGCTGGGCCCGGTGGTCGATGCGCTGGGCAATACGCCGGCCATCGCCCGCAAATCCTATGTCCACCCGCTGCTGATCGATCTGGTCAAGGACGGGCAGAGCGCGTTTCGCGAGACCCTGCGCCTGCCACGGGCCGCGAAACATCTCAGCCGCCACGAACGCGGGCTGATCGCGCTGCTCGAAGCGCAGGACCGCGTCGCCGTCGCCGCTTGAAGGAACCGCATGAGTACCAATACCACGTCGCCGGCCGCGACCGTCGAGAAGAGCTTCAACGCCGATCAGGCCCAGGCACAGGCCCGGCTGTTGCTGCAGGACAGTGCCCGGTGGATTTCGGACAACTGGCTGCAGGTGCTGGTGGCGCTGGGCGCCGGTGCGCTGATCGTCATCGTCCTGCTGCTGGTCCGCCGCTGGGGCATGAAGCTGGCGGGTGAGGACCGCACCGGATGGGGCAGCGTCGCAGGCCGCGCGATCGGGCGGACCGGGCTGTTCTTCATGGTGATGCTGGCCGCCAAGCTGGTCGACGGCTATGCCAGCGCGCCGCCGATGGTCACCGCGACGATCGAGTTCCTGTTCACCGTCGCCGCCGTGTTCCAGGCCGCGATCTGGGCGCGCGAGGTCATATTGGGTGCGGTCGAGCGGCGGACGGCGAGCGACCATTATCATGGCGAGGCGCTGGCATCGGCGATGGGGCTGATCCGGTTGCTGGTCACCTTCGCGCTGTTCGCCATCGCGCTGATCGTCGTGCTCGACAATCTGGGGGTGAACGTCACGGGTTTGGTCGCCGGCCTCGGCGTCGGCGGCATCGCCATCGGTCTGGCGGCGCAGGGCATCTTCGCCGACCTGTTCGCCGCGCTGTCGATCATCTTCGACAAGCCGTTTCGGCGCGGCGACAATGTCCATTACGACCAGACCGACGGGTCGATCGCCGAGATCGGGCTGAAATCCACCCGCATCCGTTCGGTCACCGGCGAAGAGCGGATCATTTCCAACAAGAACCTGCTCGACAAGGAAATCACCAACAACACCCGCCGCGCCCATCGCCGGGCGTCGTTCGTGATCGGCGTCACCTATCAGACCGATGCCGAGACCTGCGCGCGCATCCCGGCGATGCTGCGCGAGGTGGTGGAGGCGGAGGAGCGCGTGTTCGTGCGTTGCGGGCTGATCGGCTTCGGCGCGTCGAGCATCGATTTCGAGCTGCTCTTCGATTCGGCCGGCGCCGATTATGCAGCGTTTTACGACGGGCGGACGGCGGTCGGCATCGCGATCCTGCGCCGCTTCGCCGCCGAGGGGATCGAGATCGCCTATCCGACCCAGGTCAATCTGAATGCCCGCGCGGACGGCACGATCGTCGATCCCAGCCCGGCACATCCGTAGCGTTTTTCGAACATCGGGTCTGCCCTCCCGTCATAGCGCATTTGCCCTTTCGGAAAATTCGGTGCGTCGACGCTTGCAGCGGCGCCGGCCGACGCTATGATCGCCCTAACGTGCGGGAGAGGATCGCAATGGCCGAAATTGCGGCAGAGGAACTGGCGGCGCAGGTCGGCGCAACATGGCGGTCCGAATGGATCGTCGTCGATCAGGCGATGATCGATGCCTTTGCCGATGCGACCGGCGACCGGCAATTCATCCATGTCGACCCGCAGGCCGCCGCCGCGACTCCGTTCGGCGGAACCATCGCCCATGGGTTCCTGCTGCTGTCGCTCATGCCGAGACTGGCGGAGGCGACCGATCTGCCCCGGATCGCCGGCGTGCGGATGGAAGTCAATTATGGCGGCAACCGCACCCGCTTTCTGGCGCCCGTCCGGTCCGGCTCCCGCATCCGCGGCCGTTTCACGCTGCTGGCGCTGGAGCAGAAACACCCCGGCCAATGGCAGCGGACCAGCGAATATGCCGTCGAGGTCGACGGCGCCGACTCCCCCGCGCTGATCGCCGAATGGATCAGCCAGTATTTCACCTGAACACCCGAGGAAATTCCATGCGCTCTGCCGTCATCGTATCGACCGCCCGCACGCCCATCGGCCGCGCCTATCGCGGGGCTTTCAACAACCTGCCCGCGCCGACGCTGGCCGCCCATTCGATCCGAGCTGCGGTCGAGCGCGCCGGGATCGACGGGGCGGAGGTCGACGACGTGCTGTTGGGCGCGGCGATGCAGCAGGGGCATCAGGCAAACAATATCGCCCGCAACGCCGCGCTGCGCGCCGGCCTGCCGATCAGCGTTTCGGGCATGTCGATCGACCGGCAATGCGCCAGCGGCCTGATGGCGATCGCCACCGCCGCCAAGCAGATCGTGCACGACCGGATGGATATCTGCGTCGCGGGCGGCGTCGAATCGATCAGCCTGGTGCAGACGCCGCAGATGCGCCTTGCACCCGACCCCGAACTGCTCGCGATGCATGGCGATATCTACATGCCGATGCTCCAGACCGCCGAGATCGTGGCTGCGCGTTACGGCATCTCGCGCGAGCGGCAGGACGCCTATGCGCTCCAATCGCAGCAGCGCACCGCCGCCGCGCAGACGGCGGGCCTGTTCGACGCCGAACTCATTCCCGTGACCGCCACGATGAACGTCGTCGACAAGGCGACGAAGGAAGTGTCGAGCCATGAAGTCACGCTGACCAAGGACGAGGGCAACCGCGCAGATACGACGATCGAGGGGCTGCAGGCGCTCAAGCCCGTGCTGGGCGAACAGGCGGTCATCACCGCCGGCAATGCCAGCCAGTTGTCGGACGGATCGTCGGCCTGCGTGGTGATGGAGGAATCGGTGGCGGCGGCCCGCGGGCTGCAGCCGCTCGGCCGCTATGTCGGGATGGCGGTGGCGGGCACCAAGCCGGACGAGATGGGGATCGGCCCGGTCTATGCGGTGCCGAAGCTGCTCGAACGCTTCGGGCTGAAAACGGACGATATCGGGCTGTGGGAGCTGAACGAGGCGTTCGCGGTGCAGGTGCTGCATTGCCAGGACGTGCTGGGCATTCCCAACGACCGGCTGAACGTCAATGGCGGCGCGATTGCGATTGGCCATCCGTATGGCATGTCGGGCGCGCGGATGACCGGCCATGCGCTGATCGAAGGCAAGCGGCGTGGCGTGAAATATGTCGTCATTACGATGTGCGTCGGCGGCGGCATGGGCGCCGCGGGGTTGTTCGAGGTGCTTTGAGAGGGCTCGCGGCATCCGACACGGTAGGGAGCCATTGTGTCGGGTGCTGGCGATGGAACCGCGACGGTGCCGCGTCCATGGATCCCGGCCTGCGCCGGGATGACGGTTTTGGTGAGACGGACGTCGTCTAAAACGTCGTAGAACGAACTACCCTCCCCCACCCCGTTCGGTTCGAGCAGCTTCGAGCTTGTCGAGAAGCGTCAGTCGAGAACTTGGTCGCTCGGGACACCCCCTTCTCGACTTCGGTTCTCGACAGGCTCTAACCTGCGCTCGAAGCAAACGGTGGGTTTGGATGGATAAGGTTGTGGCGATCGGGTAGCGCCACCCCCCCCCCCCGCCGGGGAGAGGGCTTTTAGGCGTCACCCGATCCGCTGCATCCAGCCGTGCGGGTCGTTGCTCCGCCCCCGCTGGATGTCGGTCAGCTGCTTGAGCAGCGCCTGCGTCCGCTCGCCGGGCTGGCCGTCGCCGATCTGGAAGCTGAAATCCGCCGACGATACCTTGCCGATCGGCGTCACGACGGCCGCCGTGCCGCAAGCGAACGCCTCGACCAGGCGGCCGCTGGCGGCATCGGCCTGCCACTCCTCGATCGAATAGCGTTCCTCGCGCACCGTGATCTCCTGATCGCGGGCCAGCGTCAGGATCGAATCGCGGGTGATGCCGGGCAGGATCGTGCCGGTCAGCGGCGGGGTGAGCATCGTGCCGTCGTCGAACACGAAGAAGATGTTCATGCCGCCCAGTTCCTCGACCCAGCGGCGCTCGGTCGCGTCGAGGAACACGACCTGATCGCAGCCCTGCCGGATCGCTTCCGACTGGGCGAGCAGGCTGGCGGCATAGTTGCCGCCGCACTTGGCATCGCCGGTGCCGCCGGGCGCGGCGCGGGTAAATTCCTTCGACACCCAGAGCGACACGCTCTTGGCACCGCCCGGCCAGTAATTGCCGACCGCCGAGGCGATCACGCAATAGAGATATTCGGCCGAGGGCTTCACGCCGAGGAACGTCTCGGACGCGATCATGAACGGGCGGAGGTAGAGCGCGCTGCCCTCGCCGGCCGGAATCCACTCGCGCTCGGCCAGCGTCAGTTCGCGGCACGACGCGACGAACAGGTCCTCGGGCAGCTCGGCCATGGCGAGGCGCTTGGCCGACCGCCGGAACCGGGCGGCATTCTGTTCGGCGCGGAACAGCGCGACGCCGCCATCGGGCAGCGTGTAGGCCTTCAGTCCCTCGAAGATTTCCTGCGCATAGTGGAGCACGGCGGCGGCCGGGTCCATGACGATCGGCGCGCGCGCGGTGATCTTCGCGTCGTGCCAGCCCTTGTCCTCCGACCAGCGGATCGTCGCCATGTGATCGGTGAATACCCGGCCAAAGCCCGGATTGACGATCCGCGCCGCCCGCTCGCTCGCCTCGACCGGGGTCGCATGGGGTTCGAAGGCGAAGCTCGGCTGCGTCATGGCGTCCTCTTGGATGAATGCTTGCGGAGGGGTAGGCCGGATGGCACAAATGGTCAACATGACTGCCCCATCTTCCGCGCAACCGATGACCGCATCCGCCCTGTTCCTGCGCGAGGCCGAGGTGCGACGCGGGATCGAGCTACTCTATTTCGGCTACAGCCACCTGACGCGCAGCATCGACGAGGAACTGTCCGCGCAGAATCTGGGGCGGGCGCATCACCGCGCGCTCTATTTCATCGCACGGCGGCCTGATCTGTCGGTCAGCGAATTGTTGCGGTTGCTGGCGATCACCAAACAGTCGCTCGGGCGGGTGCTGAACGACCTGTCGGCACGCGAACTGGTCGAAAGCCGGGCGGGCGACCGCGATGCACGGCAGCGGTTGCTGAAGCTGACGCCCGAGGGGCAGGCGCTGGAGGCCCGGCTGTACGAGATGCTGAACGCGAAACTGTCGCGCGCCTATTCGGGGGCGGGACAGGATGCGGTCAGCGGTTTCTGGGCCGTGCTGGAGGGGCTGATCCCGGCAGGGGACAAGGCTGCGGTGGCGGCGTTGGGGCGACCATGACT
The DNA here is from genome assembly GCF_003951715.1 of Sphingomonas sp. ABOLH. Classification (NCBI taxonomy): domain Bacteria; kingdom Pseudomonadati; phylum Pseudomonadota; class Alphaproteobacteria; order Sphingomonadales; family Sphingomonadaceae; genus Sphingomonas; species Sphingomonas sp. ABOLH. The sequence continues at coordinate 48,818 of NZ_QQWV01000012.1, forward strand.
GCTGCACCGTCACCCCGGACTTGATCCGGGGTCCCGCTTCCTTTGGCACGGTTAGAAGAAGAAGCGGGACCCCGGGTCAAGCCCGGGGTGACGGGATCGCAAGTGGCTTAGCCCCGCGCAGCTGCGGCTATTTCCGCGTTGCGACGTTCGGATGCGGCGAGCGTGGCGCTGAGCAGCTGCTTAAGCGCATCGCCTTCGTCGAGCACGTTCAAGCCTTGCCGCGTCGATCCGCCGGGGCTGGCGACACGGTCGGCGAGCGTCGCAGGCGATACGTCCGACCCGGCGGCCATGGTCGCCGATCCCTGTACCGTGGCAATGGCGAGGCGTTGCGCCTGATCGGCAGGCAGGCCGAGAGCGGCACCGGCTGCTGCCAACGCGTCGATGAAGCGGAACACGAAACCCGGCCCGCAGCCCGACAGCGCCGTAACCGCGTCGAACAGCGCGGCGTCGTCGATCCATTCGACCAGCCCGAGCGGGGCCATCAGCGCGGCGGCGGTATCGCGGGCAGCCCGATCCTCCCCGTGCGAATGCAACGCCACGACCCCCTCCCCAATCGCGACCGGCAGGTTCGGCATGGCGCGGACGACGGTGGCGGCGTCGAACCGCCGCGCCAGCGCCGCCTCCTCGACCCCGGCAAGGATCGAGATCAGCAGCGGCACGCCGGCGATATGCGGCGCAAGGTCGGGCGCGACCTGATCGAGTTGTTGCGGCTTGATCGCCAGCACGACGACCGCCGGCGGCCCGTCCTGCGGGATCGCCGTACCATGGGTCACGCCCGCCGGCACCTCGCGCGGCGAGCGGGTGACGACGGTGATCGCCCTCGGATCGACGCCATCGGCGATCCACCGCTCCAGCATCGCCCCGCCCATATTGCCGCAGCCGATCAGCCACAGCGGTCCGGGCAGCGCGGTCATGCCTCGCCCTGCGTCTCGATCATCGACGCGGCGATCGCTTCCTTCGGCGACTTGCCGCCCCACAGCACGAACTGGAACACCGGGTAGAAGCGCTCGCATTCGTCGATCGCGGCGTCGATCATCATTTCCGCCTGATCGATGGTCAGCACCGGCTCCTCCGGCAGCATCGCGGCGTGGCGATACAGCAGGATGCCGCTCGACGACCACAGCTCGAAATGGCCGATCCACAGCTGTTCGTTGATCAGGCCGATCGTTTCATAGATCGCCCCGCGCCGTTCGTCGGCGACGCGGATGTCGGGCAGCGCGAGGAACTGCAGCACGCCGTCCTCGCCCCGCCAGATGGCGCGCAGCTCGAACTCGGTCCAGCTGCCCTTCACATGCGCGACGATCTCGTCCCCGTCGCGCTCATGCTTCCAGCCGTGCGCCGCGAAATAGCGCTCCAGCGTATCGATCGGCACGGCGTCGTCGCCGTCCTCTTCCACTTCGTCCAACATCATCCCCAAATCTTTAGCCGCTCGCGTGCCCGGCGTCACGCGTTACGGCGTGGGACCCGGGACGGCGGATCAGAGCGCGCCTTCGCCCGCCCCCGGCGCGTCGGGCGTGATCGGCTGCGCGGCCGGCGCGGTCTTGCCCTCCAGCGCGTCGAGCCGGGCGCGCAGCGCGTCGGCCTCGTCGCGGGCGGCGACGGCCATCGCCTTCACCACTTCGAATTCGTCGCGGCTGACGAAATCCATGCCGCCCAGGAAGGTCTTGGCACGTTCGCGCGCCGCAGCCTCGCCCTCGCGGGCCATGCCGGCAAGGGTCCCGGCGGCGCCGTTCACGAACTTGGCGAAATCGTCGAACAGGCGATTGTCGGACTGCATGGAAAATCCTTCCAGTTGGTCGGGCGCGACACGGCCCGCCCTTTCTCTAGAGCTTGATTTGGGTGGAATGGGCCGGCGGCACAAGGGTTTCCGCATCCGGATTGCGCCGGTCGATCTGCCAATTGAGCGCCGATGCGATCACCAGCCAGACCAGATAGGGCACCAGCAGCCACGCCGCGATCGGCCGAATGCGGCCGAAGGCGAAGGTGGTGGCAAGCGCGGTCAGGAACAGGGCGACGATCAGGTATAGCGCCAGTGTCACCTGATGCGCGCCGAAGAACAGCGGCGACCATATGAGGTTCATCGCCAGCTGCAGGGTGAACAGCGCGATCGCGATGCCGCGCCCCCGCGCCCCGCGTGCGTTGAGAACGACCGCCAGCGCGAAGCCCATCAGCAGGTACAGGATCGTCCAGACGACCGGGAATGCCCATTGCGGCGGGCGGATCGCCGGCAGGTCCAGCATCCGGTACCAGCCATTCGCATCCCCCGCGACGACCAGCTGTCCCGACGTGAACCCCAGCAAAAGGATTAACGGCACGCACACCACCGCGCGCCGCAGAAATCCTGATCGCAACTGCCACTTCGACGCGATCTCGTTCATCCCGTACCCCAGCCCCCACTGCGCACGCTGCGCTGCCGTTCAGGGCGCATTGCTTGCTGTGTGCGGTGCATCATTGCAAGCCAAAGCGGTCGATTCGGGGGCGTACGCACCGATCAGGAACTCGATATTGCCCTCGGGACCGGTAATTGGGCTGGGATCGACGCCCGCAACGCGCCAGCCAAGGCCGGTCAGCCAGTCGGCGACCGCGTCGCAGACCCGCGCATGGATCGCGGGGTCGCGCACCACCCCACCCTTGCCGACCTCGTCGCGGCCCGCCTCGAACTGCGGCTTGATCAGCGCCAGCAGCCGCCCGCCGGGCTTCACGAAGCCGAGCGGCACCGCCAGCACCTTGGCCAGCGCGATGAAGCTGGCATCGCACACCACCAGGTCGATCGGCTCGGGGATATGGGCGGGCGTCAGCAAGCGTGCGCTGAGCTGTTCATGGACGATCACTCGCGGGTCCTGTCGCAGCTTCCACGCCAGCTGGTTGGTGCCGCTGTCGACCGCATAGACCCGCGCCGCGCCGCGCGACAGCAGCACATCGGTAAAGCCCCCGGTCGACGACCCGACATCGATCGCCACCGCACCACCCACGTCCCAGCCGAAATGGTCGAGGCCGTGCGCCAGCTTGATCCCGCCGCGCGACACCCAGGGATGATCGCGTCCGCGCACGTCGAGCGTCGCGTCGGGCGGCAGTTGCTGGCCGGGCTTGTCCACCTTGCGGTCGCCGACGAACACCAGCCCCGCCATGATGAGCGCCTGCGCCCGCGTCCGGCTTTCGGCCAGACCGCGATCGACGAGCATCTGGTCCGCACGTTGCTTTGCCATGGCCCCGCATGGCGCGGCTTTCCGCCCGTCGCAACCCTTGATCGACTGGTCGATTGGCCATTGCCTATCGTTTAAGTAGGAATACATTGGCTGCAGGAAGTCGCCCGGACCCGATCCCTGTCCCTAAGCGTGGCCGGCGGCTTCCACCCTGTTGGAACACCCAAGAGCAGGAGCGCGATGATGGCACAGCTTTCGACTCCCCAGACCGGCCTGCCGACGGTGTTGACCGTGCCGGGCCTCAACGGTTCCGGCCCGTCGCACTGGCAGACATTGTGGGAGCAATCGCGGCCCGATACCGCGCGGGTCGAACTGGGCCTGTGGTCGCGGCCCTTGCGCAATGCATGGGTGACGAAGCTGGACCAGGCGATCCGGCAGGCGCAGGCGCCGGTGGTCCTCGCCGCGCACTCGCTCGGCTGCCTCGCGGTCGCATGGTGGGCGCAGCTGTCGGGCCAGCCCTATGGCTGGCCTGTGGCGGGCGCGTTGCTCGTGGCGCCGGCGGATGTCGATCGCCCCGGCGCGCCGGTCGAGTTGCAGGGGTTCGCCCCGACGCCGCGCTTCGCCCTGCCCTTTCCGTCGCTGGTCGTCGCATCGACCGACGACCCGTGGGTGTCGATCGAGCGGGCGCATTCGATGGCGGTCGATTGGGGCAGCCATTTCGTCGATGCCGGCGCGCAGGGCCACCTCAACGCCGCCAGCGGCATCGGCTGGTGGGAGGAAGGACAGGAACTGCTCGACCGGGTCATCGCTGCGTCGGGAGATGGCCATGGCCATGTCCGGTTGCCCTCCGAAGCGCGCTCTGTGCTGGCGGTGAACGCCACCGACGCAGCGCAGGGGCAGTTCCTGCGCTAGAGGAACGGGTTGCGGACCTCCAGCCGAGCATCGATGACCAGCCCGTGATGGAGGTCCTCGCTCCATAGCCGATCGCAACCCGCGGACAGCGCGGCGGCGGAGATCATGCTGTCGTAGATCGACAGGCGATAGCGTTCGGCGATGCGCAGGCCATCGCGGTGGATGGCATCGGTCAGGGGAACAATGTGCGGACACAGGACGCGCAACGCGGCAAGGGCGTCGTGGATTGCCGGCCATTCGTAGCGCAGCTTGCGCCGGGTAACGGTCGCAAACTCGTTGAGCGACTGCACGCTGATGATACCGCCGTCCGCCAGAAGCGACTGCGCGCGTATCGCCCTGTCATCGACGCCCAGCGCATAGACGAGAATGTTCGTGTCGAAGAACGCGACGCTCAACGCGCGTTCGCCTCCTCTCGATCGAATTTGTATCCGGGCGGGAGTGGCCGTGCCAACGCGCGCATCGCGGCAATTGCTTCGTCACGAGTCATTGGCGCAGGATCGCTGCTCCGCCGCACTTCGACGCTATCCCCTTCATGCAGCCCCAGCGTTTCGGCCACATCCTGCGGAATGACGATAGCGAGCTGGTCACCGATCTTTTCGACCTTCACCGCGCTTCTCCTTCGTCGGGCAAATTACGTCGATGCGGGGCGGCTGACAACCGACTGAAGATAGACCGCAAGGTCGCGAACGTCCTTCATCGGCGGCAGTTCGACCGGATTGGCTGGCGTCGGCATCACCAGCCCCAATCGCCACCAACTCGCCTCGACCAGATCCGCAACCTCTTCGTCATCGATCATCAGGAAGCGGGCGAAATCGTCGTCGGGATGGGGCACGACGCCCTGCCCATAATAAGGCGCGACCAGTTCGCGGGTCAGCGCGGCGATGGCCGGCGACACGCCGTTATCGGCGACCATCGCGTCGAAATCCGCCTCGCTCCACCCGGCGCGATACGCCCTGGCCGCGCGAAACTGCCGCCACATCCGCCAGTTGAACCAGGCGAGCGCGACCACCGCCAGCGCGATGATCGCCGCCGCCTTCTGTCCGCCGGTCATGCGCGGGCTTCGGCGGCTCCGCTCTCGTTCCAGCGCAGCGCCTGCAACACGGTGTCGACGATCTGCGGCGCGTTCAGGCCGGCCTCGTCATACTGTTTCTGCGGGCTGTCCTGATCCTGGAACGTATCGGGCAGGCGCATCGTGCGCAGCTTCAACCCGGCGTCGATCAGGCCGGAATCGCTGGCGAAGGTCAGGACATGGGCGCCTAGTCCACCAACCGCGCCTTCCTCGACGGTCACCGCGACCTCGTGCGTCGTCAGCAGGCGACGGATCAGCGCCTCGTCGAGCGGCTTGGCGAAGCGCAGGTCGGCGACCGTAGTCGACAGCCCCTTCGCCTCCAGCGCATCGGCGGCCTTCAGCGCCTCTTCCAACCGGGTGCCGAGCGACAGGATCGCGATCTTGCTGCCTTCGCGGACCAGCCGGCCCTTGCCGATCTCCACCTTTTGCGGAACCTCCGGCAGCGCGACGCCGACGCCGTTGCCGCGCGGATAGCGCACCGCGATTGGCCCGGCATCATATTCGGCGGCGGTATAGGTCATGTGGACCAGTTCCGCCTCGTCCGCCGCGGCCATCACCACCATGTTAGGCAGGGTAGCGAGATAGGTCACGTCGAAGCTGCCGGCATGGGTAGCACCATCCGCCCCGACCAGCCCGGCGCGATCGATCGCGAAGCGGACCGGCAGGTTCTGGATACAGACATCGTGCACGACCTGGTCGTAGGCGCGCTGCAGGAAGGTCGAATAGATGGCGCAGAACGGCCGCATCCCCTGCGCGGCGAGGCCGGCGGCGAAGGTGACGGCATGTTGTTCGGCGATACCGACGTCGAAGAACCGGTCGGGATGTTCCTTGCTGAACCGGTCGAGCCCGGTGCCCGAGGGCATCGCGGCGGTAATCGCGCAGATGCGGGTGTCGCTGTCCGCCAGCTTGCTCAGCGTATGGCCGAACACATTCTGGTACTGCGGCGGGCCGGCCGGCGCCTTGACCTGCGTGCCGGTGATGACGTCGAACTTCTGGACGCCATGATATTTGTCGGCTGCCGCCTCGGCCGGGGCATAGCCCTTGCCCTTCTTGGTCACGACATGGACCAGGATCGGGCCTTCCGCCGCGTCGCGGACATTTTCGAGGACGGGGATCAGATGGTCGAGATTGTGACCGTCGATCGGACCGACATAATAGAAGCCCAGTTCCTCGAACAGGGTGCCGCCGGTCGCCATGCCGCGGGCGAATTCGTCGGTCTTGCGCGCGGCGGTGTGCAGCGGGCGGGGCAGCTTGCGCGCCAGTTTCTTCAACGCATCGCGGATGCCGAGGAATTCGCGGCTCGACACGATGCGCGACAGATAGGCGGACAGGCCACCGACCGGCGGCGCGATCGACATGTCATTGTCGTTGAGAATGACGACCAAACGGTTGCCCGCCTGTTCGGCGTTGTTCATCGCCTCATAGGCCATGCCCGCCGACATCGCGCCGTCGCCGATCACGGCGATGCCCTTGCCCGGCGTGCCGGCGATCTTGTTGGCAACCGCAAAGCCCAACGCCGCCGAGATCGAGGTCGAGCTGTGCGCCGCACCGAACGGGTCGTATTCGCTCTCCGACCGCTTGGTGAAGCCCGACAGCCCGCCGCCCTGGCGCAGCGTGCGGATGCGATCGCGGCGGCCGGTCAGGATCTTGTGCGGATAGCATTGGTGACCGACGTCCCACACCAGCCGGTCGGCGGGCGTGTCGAACACATAATGGATCGCGACGGTCAGTTCGACAACGCCGAGGCCCGATCCGAGATGCCCGCCGGTCGTACCGACCGCGCTGATCGTTTCCTGTCGCAGTTCGTCGGCGAGTTGCCGCAAATCTTCCGGAGCCAGCTTGCGAAGGTCGGCGGGCGTCTGAACGGTGTCGAGCAGCGGGGTGCTAAGTGGATCGGCCATCGGGCCTGCCTAGCGCAGGCGGAACCCACTGTCGATTGCCGGTACGCGCAAGGTCCGACAAACTCGGCACGTCCTTCAGTTCAGGTTCAATTCTGCGCGCAATCTGCACAGGTTCCGCGCACTTCGATGACCGGACGTACCGGCTTGAACCCGGCACCCGATGCGGCGGCGCGGACGGTCCCGGTGATCTTGTCGTCATCGATATGCGTCGTCTGTCCGCATTGGTCGCAGACCAGGAAGATGCAGTCGTGGACGCAGTCGGGATGGGTGTTCGCTAGATAGGCGTTGGCGCTTTCGACCCGGCGGGCAAGGTTGGCGTTCACGAACAGGTCGAGGATGCGGTAGACGCTGTTCGGCGCGACCCGGCGACCCTGCGCCTTCGACACCGCATCGGCGATGTCATAGGCCGAGGCGGGTTTGTCGAACGAGGCGAGCACATCGAAGATGCTGGCACGCATCGCCGTCCATTGTTCACCGGCGCGAATCAGCGCGGCTTCCGCCGCCTTGTTCCATGCGGTCCCGTGATGTTCGTGATGTTCGTGCGCCATGCCAGCGAGATAAGCGTGCGCGGGGCCAGCGGCAACCCGGTCAGCAACCCGCCCGGCGGTTGAGGTGATGGCCGAGCGCCAGCAGGCCGACACCGCTCAGCGTCGCCAACGCCTCCGGCACGCCATGCGGCAGGGTCAGCGCCATCGCCATGATCGCCAGCCCCGCCCCGCCGATCAACGTCGGCAGCTTGTGGCCGTGGCGCCAATAGCCCGCGCCCAGCGCGACAGTGCCGAGCAGCACGGCGAGCAACAGCCCGACTTCATGGATCGCGGGATGCAGCAAGGTGCCGCCGACCGAGGCGAGCAGCGCCATGACCGCGATGGTCGTGACGCAATGCACCGCGCACAGCCCGGACAACAGGATGCCGAACCGATCGAGTCGGCCTTCGTGCAACCAGGAGCGGGCGGCGGTGCTGCGCATCGCCACCCTATGCCCCGGATTGCGCGAAGTTACAACATATCGTTTCATGGGACCGATAACGCGGTTCGGACGATCGGGTTCGATCGCCGGACGAAATCGCTGATATTTCAGCGTTTGCGCTTCACCATCAGGTCCGGCTTCGCAGGCGGCGTCCAGCCGGCCGGCGGCTCGACCCGCTGCCGGCTGGTGCCCAGCCCCATCGCGCCGGGCTGCTGCCGCGTCAGCCCGGCGGTGTCCGCCGCCTGCGCCGCATCCGGTTCGGCACCGCCGCGCAACAAGGTGATCCGGTCGCGCAGCCGCGACGCGGTTTCGAAGTCCATCGCCGCGGCGGCGGCTTCCATCTGCGCGCGCAGGGTTTCGATCGTGTCGGTCATCCGGCATCAACGCACGACGCCGGTCGACGGATCATTGCCAGTCGAACGCCAGCGGCGCTTCACGAAAGGCGAAGCGGTCGAGATGCCGGGCGACGGCCCCCTTCAACCCATCCAGCTGTTCGGCGGACGTCGCGTCGATCCGGACGTTCAGCGCGTCGGCCCGGGCATCGAACGTCACCAGCGCGTCACCGGGATGGCTGGCGCCGCGCGCATCCTTCGGAAAGACGACGGTGCCATGATCGGCGTCGAACTCGACCGTCAGATTATGTTGCCAGTGCTTGCACAGCTGCTGGAGGTAGCGGCTGGCATGCGCGGTCGGCACCGCCGCCTGGGTCGTGCAATCATTCATAGACGTTCTACCTTCTGGGCCGCCTCGTCGAGGATCGCGGCGATGGCGTGGAGCGTGTCGGTGTCAACTTCCGGCCCGGCGAGGCGATGATGCAGCGCGGCGCGCAGATTGGCCCGGGCGCGGTGGATCGGCCCGGCGTCGGTCCGGGCGCGATGTTCGCCCAGCGCCGTCAGCCGCGCGAACAGGTCACCGACCTGCTCGGCATCCTGCGCCAGTTGCGTGGTGCCGGCCTCGGTCACCGCGAACAGCTTGCGCGTACCCTCGCTCGCCTGTTCCTCGATCAGCCCCATGTCGGTCAGCAGCGTCAGCGTCGGATAGACGACACCGGGGCTGGGCGCATAGGCACCGCCGGTACGCGCTTCGACCGCACGGATCAGGTCATAGCCGTGGCGCGGCGCCTCGGCGATCAGCGCCAGCAGCACCAGCTTCAGCTCGTCCCCGCCCAGCACCCGTCCGCGCGGTCCGCCGCCATGGCGACCGCCGCGACCGCCATGCCCCGGTCCGCCGGTCCATGACGCATATCCCATTCCAAATCGCATATTCATTCTCCGATATATCTTGTCCTTTAAGATATATCTCGAAATAGCTTTTGCAAGGGCGTTTCGCGTAACTTTCGCAACCCCTATATTCCGCTCATGTCCGACCTGTTCGCCGACTTCGCTCCCCCTACGCCCCAGGCCCCGGTCGACGGACCGCTTGCCGACCGACTGCGCCCGACCACCCTGGCCGAAGTCGTCGGACAGGATCACCTGACCGGCCCCGAAGGCGCGATCGGGCGGATGGTCGCGGCGGGCAAATTGTCGTCGATGATCCTGTGGGGACCGCCCGGCACCGGCAAGACGACCATCGCCCGCCTGCTCGCCGACGCGGTCGGCCTGCGCTATGCCCAGATTTCCGCCGTCTTTTCCGGCGTCGCAGACCTGAAAAAGGTCTTCGCCGAAGCGCGCGAACATGGCCGGCTGGGCCGCAAGACACTGCTGTTCGTGGACGAAATCCACCGCTTCAACCGCGCGCAGCAGGACGGTTTCCTCCCCTATGTCGAGGACGGCACGGTCACGCTGGTCGGCGCCACGACCGAAAATCCGTCCTTCGAACTGAACGCGGCATTGCTCAGTCGGTCGCAGGTGCTGATCCTGCACCGGTTGGGCGCCGATGCGCTGAACGAATTGCTGGCGCGCGGCGAGGCACTCGAAGGGCGCCCCCTCCCCCTCGACGACGCGGCCCGCGCGGCGCTGGTGGCGAGCGCCGATGGCGACGGGCGCTTCCTGCTCAACCAGGCGGAGACGCTGTTCTCGATCGAACTGCCCGAACCGCTCGATCCCGCCGGGCTGTCGGCGCTGCTGCAACGCCGCGTCGCGGTGTACGACAAGGACCGCGAGGGGCATTACAACCTGATCTCCGCGCTCCACAAATCGCTGCGCGGATCGGACCCTCAGGCGGCGCTCTATTACATGGCGCGGATGCTGACCGCGGGCGAGGAACCGCTCTACGTCCTGCGCCGGCTGACCCGCTTTGCCAGCGAAGACATTGGTCTCGCCGACCCGCAGGCGCTGGTGCAATGCCTCGCCGCCAAGGACGCGTACGAGTTTCTCGGCAGCCCCGAAGGCGAACTGGCGATCGTGCAGGCGTGCCTCTACCTCGCCACCGCGCCCAAATCGAACGCCGCGTACAAGGCGCAGAAGGCCGCGTTCAAATCGGCGCGCGAGACGGGATCGCTGATGCCGCCGCCCTCGATCCTGAACGCACCGACGCGGCTGATGAAGGATATCGGCTATGGCAAGGGCTATGCCTATGACCACGACCATCAGGACGGCTTTTCCGGTGCAAATTACTGGCCCGAGGAGATGACGCCGGCGCGCTTCTACGAACCGACCGGGCGCGGGTTCGAACAGCGGATCGCCGAGCGGATGGCATGGTGGGACGAACGGCGGCAGACGTCGTGAAGGACTGGGCGGAGGTCGTCGCCGCCGGGCTGGCGCTGCCCGGCGTGGAACTGGGCACCAGCTATGGCCAGCCGGCGCTGCGCTTCCGGAACGGCACGCTCGCCGGCACCACCGCGCCCGATCCGGGCAGTTTCGTGCTGCATGTCGCGCTGGCGGAAAAGGACGTGCTGCTCGATACCGATCCGGCGATCTTCTGGCAGACCGATCATTATCGCGACTGGCCGGCGATCCTCGTGCGTTACGGCACCGATGCGCGCGACCGTATCGCACTGCTGCTGGAACGGGCATGGTGGGACCGGGCGACGCTGCGCCAGCGGCGCGACCGGGGCGAGCGACCCTGACGCGGCGCTTTACCTGGTTCGCCGCGATCGACTGGTCGGGACAGGCGGTCGCGCGCCCGGCGGGGCTGGCGGTGGCGGAGGTGGGCGACGGCGGCCCGGCGCTCGTCGCACGCGACGGAGGATGGTCGCGGGAAGGAATCCTCGACTGGCTGACCATGCTCGCCGACACCCAAGCGGACATGCTGATCGGGCTGGACCTGTCGCCCGCCCTGCCCTTTGTCGATGCCGACAGCTATTTCCCCGGCTGGACGGAATCGCCGACCGATGCACGCGCCTTGTGGGCGATGGTCGAGCGACGCGCGGCGGACGATCCGCATCTGGCGGCGACGTCGGCGGTCAACGATGCCGAGCTGTCGCGCCATTTCCGCCGCCATCGCGCCTGCGGCGACCTGTTCGGGCAGGGCCGCGGACGATTGCGGCTGTGCGAGGAACGGCAACGCGCCGCCGGCTTTTCGCCGACCAGCTGCTTCAACCTGGTCGGCGCGGCGCAGGTCGGCAAATCGAGCCTGACGGGCATGCGGGTGCTGCACCGATTGGACGGGCGGATACCGGTCTGGCCGTTCGATCCGGTGCCGGAGACCGGACCGGTCCTCGTCGAAATCTACACGACCATCGCCGCACGGGCCGCCGGGGTGCGTGCCGGGCGGAGCAAGCTGCGCGATGCGGAACAGCTGGATGCAGCGCTGGCGGTACTGGGCAGTCCGCCGCATGTACCCTCGCCACGCTATGACGATCATGCCACCGATGCGCTGCTCGGCGCCGCATGGCTGCGGGCGGTGGCGCACGATCCGGCGCTCTGGTCGCCACCGGCATTGTCGGCGCAGGTCGCGCGGACCGAAGGCTGGACCTTCGGTGTGGTTTGAGATTGTGGTTCGACCCGCCGCTTGGTAGACGGCACGCGGCGTGCCCCGTTACGTTAATGGTAAACGGCTTCCTTTGTAACGAAGAGACGCGGGTTCGATTCCTGCACGGGGCACCAGCCGCCGCTTCGCTGCCTAGTTCAGACTCGCGCGCAGCCTTCCCGCCACATCCTCCAGCGTGACGCCGGCCAGCTGGTCCTGTCCCTCGCCTGCGCGCAGGACGGTCGCGATGTTCAGCATGATCTGCGTCACATGGTCGATCGACTGCAGCCCGGTCAGGTGCCGGCGTAGCGTGGCTTCGTCGCTGCCCAGTTCGAACGCCAGCTCGCCGAGCAGGCGCGAGGCCCGCTCCAGCTCGCCGGCCAGCGCCTCGCCCAGCGCGGGCGAGGCCGGGGGAAAGGCGACCCCGCTCATTTCGAACACAGCTTCAGCACGCCGGCGGCCAGCCCATCGGCCGGAACCGGCTGGGTCACCATGCCTCGCGACAGGGTATGGCCGCCGCCGCTTTCCGCCGGGGCAAAGGCATAGCCGCCCGCGCCCAGCATCGCCTTCAGCCCGCCGCCGCCATCTTCGCTGCTGTCGAGGAACAGGACGCCGGCCGCGTTCGACCCGGCAGCCTTGGCGGCGGCGGCGAACAGCAGCGAGATCGACGGACGCTCGCCCGCCACCGGATCGCGCGCCAGCAGGCGCAGCTTGCCCGAGGGCCAGGCATCGACGACGAGGTGATGGTCGCCCTGCGGCGCGAAATAGATCGTGCCCTGTTCGATCGCCATGCCGTCCTGCGCGACCACGACCTTGGGCGCGACCTGCGATCCGAGCTTCTCGACCATCCCCTCGACCAGCCCCGGCCCCAAATGCTGCACGACGATCGTCGGCGGGCAGTTGGGCGGGAATTGCCCGAACAGGTTGAACAGCGACGCCGTGCTCGACGCATCGCCGCCCACCACCAGCAGGCGACCGTTCCAGTCGATCGGCCGCGCGGCCGATGCGACCTTGGGCACCTTGACCGGCGCGTTGCGCGCCGACTTGATGCGCTTGCCCAGCTTCGCGATGATCGCGTTCAGTTCGGCCGGCGCCGCGACGCGCGGCTTGGGCAGGCAGTCGATCGCGCCCAGGCGCAGCGCCTCGATCGTCTCGCCCGCGCCATCGGTGGTGCGGGTGGAGAACATGATGACCGGCATGGGCTTCGATTCCATGATCTCGGCCAGATATTCGATGCCGCTCATCCCCGGCATTTCGACGTCGAGCGTCATCACGTGCGGCTTGAGCGACGCGACCATCGAGCGCGCCTCCTCGGCGCCATCGGCCAGTCCGACGACCTCCACGCCCGGAATCCGTTCGAGCGCCCCGGAAATGAGCGCGCGCATGGTCAGGGAGTCGTCGACGACAAGGACCTTCGTGCTAGCAGCCATGATGTGATTGTCCCAAAAAGATTACGCGGTACGTCAGGCGGCTTCGGCGACCGGCTGGTCGACCAGTCGGTCGAGCGCCAGCACCAGGATCATGCGATTGTCGATCGTCGCCAGCCCTTCGAGGAAGCGCGACGCTTCGGTATCGCCCATGTCGGGCACCGGCTGCATCGCATCGGGGTGGATCGACACGATGTCGTTCACCGCATCGACGATGATGCCCTGCAGCTGTTCGCCGATCCGCACGACGATGATGACGTGGCGGGCCGACGGATCGGTCACGCCCCAGTTCAGCCGGTGGCGCAGGTCGAACACCGGCAGCACGACGCCGCGCAGGTTCACGACGCCGCGGACATAGGGCGGCACGTTGGGCAGCGGCGTGGCCGGCGACCATGCGCGGATCTCGCGGATCGCCATGATGTCGACGCCCAGGATCTGGTCGCCCAGCTGAAAGGTGATGAGTTGGCGGGACATGGGTGGTTCCTTGATCGCGCTATAGGGTCAGTGCATGACGCGCCGGATCGCGGCGGCCAGCTTTTCGGGGTGGAACGGCTTCACGATCCAACCGGTAGCACCGGCATCGCGCGCGCGCTGCTTCTTTTCGTCCGAACTCTCGGTCGTCAGCACCAGGATCGGCAGGCTGCGACGCCCCTGCCCGCGGACTTCGGCGATCAGGCCGAACCCGTCCATGCGCGGCATGTTGATGTCGGTAATCAGCAGGTCGGGCTGGAACCCGTCCAGCTTTTCCAGCGCATGGACGCCGTCCTCGGCCTCCACGACGCTGTATCCCAGATCGGTCAGCGCGACCCGCAGCAACATCCGCATGCTGGGCGAATCGTCGACGGTCATGATCGTCTTGGCCACGGTAAGAGGCTCCCTCGGTGCAAATTCGGTCATCAGAAAAACTCCACGTCGCCGACGGCGGCGGGCGGCGGCGGGGATGCCCGCACGATAATGGGCGGGGCGGCGGAATCGACGACCGAGCGGCATCGTGCCAACCCGACCGCCGCCCGGAATTCGACCCGGCGCGCCTGCGTGCCGCCCACATCCTCACCCACCAGCGCGATGCGTTCGTCGCGCAGGAAGCTGCGGGCAAAGGCGATGTTGGCGCCGCCGATATCGCGAAAGCCGGCCCGCATCGTCGCTCCGCCAAAGATCCGCGCGCGCATCCGCGACCGCGCGGCGCCACGCGCCAGCATCGCGTTGATCAGGACTTCCATCGCATAGACGCCATAGCGCTGCATCGACGCTTCGTCGGACGCATTGCCCACGGCCAGCAGGTAATGGTTGATCCCGCCGATCTGCGCGATCGGATCGAAGAAACAGGCCGCGACGCAGCTGCCGAGGACGGTGGTCAGCACGACGTCGCGTTCGTCGCTGACCTTCGTCTCGCCCTGCGCGACGGTCACCCGGCGCAGCCCGTCGCGGGTCGCCAGCGCACTCATGCGGCACATTCCGCAAGCAGGCGCGCGGCGATCCGGCGCAGCGGCAGCTGCTCGGCGACCGCACCGATCTGGTGCGCGATCGCGGGCATGCCATAGACGACGCTCGTCGCCTTGTCCTGGCCGAAGGTCATCGACCCGCAGCCACGCATCGCCTTCATCCCCTCCGCGCCGTCGCAGCCCATGCCGGTCAGGATCGCGGCGGTCGCATCGCGGCCGGCGAGCCGCGCGACCGAATGGAACAGCCGGTCGACCGACGGGCGATGACCGTTGACCTTGTCACCCTCGACCAGCCGGCAATGGCGCCGGTCGCCCGACCCGCCGATCTCCATGTGCCGTTCACCGCCCGGCGCCAGATAGACCTTGCCCACCGCCAGCGGCGCGCCGGCGCGGGCTTCCTCGACGGTCGGCGCGCACAGGCGGTTGAGCCGTGCGGCGAAGCTGGGGGTGAAGGTCGCCGGCATGTGCTGGACGATGACAGTCGGCGGGCAGTTCGCCGGAAAGCCCGACAGCAGTTCGATCAATGCCTCGACGCCGCCGGTCGACGCACCGATCGCGATCATCGCACCGGGTCGCGGCGTGTAGCTCGCGCGTTCCTGCACCGGCGGCGCGGTGCGGACCGCGGCAGGACGCGCCGCCGGCCGCGACGATGCCGCCGCGCGGACCAGTTCGGTCAGCTCCGACGTGCACGCCGGATCGGTTCCGGCCATCAGCCGCGTCTTGTCGAAACAGTCGAACGCGCCGCGTTCCAGCGCGGTCAGGCTGGCCTCCGCCCCTTGCGCGGTCAAGGTCGACAGCATCACCACCGGCGTCGGGCGCAGGCGCATTAGCCGTTCGAGGAAGTCGAGCCCGCTCATGCCCGGCATCTCGACGTCCAGCGTCACGACATCGGGGTCGAGCGCCTTGATCTGGGCGCGCGCCTCGTCGGCGCTGGCGGCGGTGCCGACGACCTCGATCGCCGGATCGGCCAGCAGCCGACGCCGGATGATCGCCTGCATCGCCATCGAATCATCGACGATGAGGGTGCGGACGCTCATGCGGCGATCTTCTGATAGGCGGTGCGGCCGATGCAGCGGAACTTGTCCTGTACCGCGCCGATCAACCGCTCCGAATGACCGATATAGAGCATCCCCCCAACCTCCAACCGCTCGCCGAGCCGCGCCAGCAGGCGTTCCTTGGTCGGCTCGTCGAAATAGATCATGACATTGCGACAGAAGATCGTGTCGAACCGCCCCTTCATCGGCCAGTCGCCGAGCAGGTTGAGCGGGCGAAACGCGATCGCGTCGCGAAGGACCGGATCGACGACCAGCTGGTCGCCGTCCCCCCCGGTCCACACGGAACGCAGCGACGCGGGTACGGTCCGCATCGTATCCTTCGAATAGCGACCCGCGCGTGCGGTGTTGAGCACGCTGGGCGACACGTCGGTCGCCAGCATGCGCAGATCGGTCTTCAGAAGTCGTTGGGCGGCGGCGCGGTCGTTGCCGAACATCGCCATCAGCCACGAATAGGGCTCTTCCCCGCTCGAACACGCCGCCGACCACAGCCGGACCCGGCCGCCCTTGGCCAGGCGGTCGGCGAGCGGCGGCCAGATCCGCTCCACGAAATCCTCGAAATGATGGTTTTCGCGAAAGAAGCTGGTGTGGTTCGTCGTCAGTGCGTCGATCGCCCGGCCGCGCTCTTCGGCATCGCGCCCGATATGCGCGACATAGTCGGCAAAGCTCGTCAGCCCGCACGCGCGGACGCGCGGCGCGATACGGCCATAGACCAGCTGCGCCTTGCCGTCGGGCAGCAGGATGCCGACCTCGTCATACACCAGTGCCGCGATGGCACGGTGGTCGCTCGCCTGGAATTCGAATTCCCGCGCGCGGCTGTCGGCAAGGGCGGCGGCCCGGGTCATGCGGCCAGCGCCGCCGACGGACGGTTGGCGAAACGGCCGCGCGTGGTAAGCGCATCGACATCGGCGATCAGCGCGACGCGCCCGTCGCCCAGGATCGTCGCCCCGGCCACGCCGTCGATCGCCTGATAATTGGCTTCCAGGCTCTTCACGACGACCTGCCGCTGATCCTGGATCGTGTCGACCAGCAGCGCGGCCTGGCCATGGTCGCCCTCGACCACGATCAGCACGGCGTCGGTCGGATTGCGCTCCGCGCCCTCGATGCCGAGATAGTCGGCGATGCGCAGTACGGGCACATAGGAGCCGCGCACGTCGAGCACCGTCCCGTCCGGCCCCAGCCGGCTGAGAGTCGTTTCGTCGGGCCGCAGGCTTTCGACAATATGGCCGAGCGGAATGACGAAAGTCTGCGCCCCCACCGTCACGATCATGCCGTCGAGCACCGCCAGCGTCAGCGGCAGGCTGAGCGAGAAGCTCGACCCGAAGCCTTCGCGCGACTGGATGCCGATGCGGCCGCCCAGCGCCTGGATGTTCTTGCGCACCACGTCCATGCCGACGCCGCGCCCCGACACGTTGGTGATCGCCGCCGCGGTCGAGAAACCGGGCGCGAAGATCAGGTTATCGATCTCTTCGTCGCTCAACACCGCGTCGGGCAGGATGATGCCCTTCTCGATCGCCTTGCCCTTGACCCGCGCCCGGTTGATCCCCTGCCCGTCATCGGCGACGGTGATGACGATGCGGCCCGACTGATGCGCGGCCGACAGGCGCACGACCCCTTCGGCCGGCTTGCCCGCCGCGACGCGGACGTCGGGCATTTCGAGGCCATGGTCGACCGCGTTACGGATCAGGTGGGTCAGCGGCTCGCCGATCCGCTCGACCACGGTCTTGTCGACCTCGGTCATCTCGCCATCGACCTCCAGGCGGACGCGCTTGCCGGTCTCGCCCTCCAGTTCGCGGACGATACGCGGGACGCGGCTGAACACCGTCTTCATCGGCTGCGCACGGATCGCCATCGTCGACTCCTGCAACTCGCGCGTCAGGTGCTCGAGGTCGCTCAGCTCCGAAATGCCGCCCATCTGGTTTTCCGCCAGACGCTGCGCCAGCATCGCCTGGGTAATCACCAGCTCGCCGACCAGGTTGACCAGCCGGTCGAGCTTGTCGAGATCGACGCGGATCGTCTGTGCCGCCGGCGCGGCGGGTGCGGACGGCGGGGCGGCGCGTGCCGCGGCCTTCGCCTCGACCGGCTCCTCCGCCACCGGCACAGGGGCCGGTGCGGGAGCCGGCGCAGGTGCGGGCGGCGGCGGTGCGGCGACCACCACTTCCTCGACCACCGCGACCGGTGCCGGCGTGGGTGCCGATTCAACCGAATCGAGCAGGTCGAACAGCGCATCGACGCTGTCCTCGGCCATCGCCGGTTCGGCATCGCCGCGGGTCAGCGCGATCGCGGTCGGATCGCCGAATTCGAACACCGCGCGGATATCGTCCTCGGCGACGCTGGCGGGCAGCGCCACGTCCCACGCCAGATAGGCGCATTCGGTATCCATCGTGTCGAGCGGGGGCAGCGCGGAACGGTCGCAGGCGGTGACCTTTCCGCCCAGCATCGTCAGTTCGCGCAGCAGCAGCAGCGGTTCGGCGCCATGTTCGAACCCCTTGGGCCCCGGCGTGTAGCGCAGGCGCCAGCCATTGGCCGCATCCGCCCCGTCCTCCGACTGGGCGACATCGCCCAGCATCGACATCAGGTCGTCGAAATCGTCGGAAATCTCGACCGCCGGGACCGCTTCGGCAACGGGTGCGGCCGCCTTGGGGGCGGCGCCGCCGCCCGCCGCCGCTTCCAGCCGTTCGAGCATCGCCGCGTCGGCCGGCGGCGTGTCGCCGTCGCGCGCCGCCGCGACATGGTCGGCCAGCATGTCGAACGCGCCGACCACCACGTCGAGCAGCGCGGGCGTCAATTCCAGCGTGCCGTTCCGGATCAGGTCGAGCAGCGTTTCATACTGGTGGGTATAGGCCTGCAACCGCTCGTGACCGAACGCCCCCGCCCCGCCCTTGATCGAATGGACGCAGCGGAAGACGCCGTTGATCGTCTCCGAATCGCGGTCGCCGTCGCGCAGCGCCGCGAAGTTGCTCTCCATCGCGGCGAGGCCTTCCTCGCACTCCTGGAAGAAGATTTGCTGGATTGCGTCGAGGTCCATGGGGTTCGCTCCCGATTCAGGCGGCGATGAGGGTGTCGAGGGCCGCCAGCGTCGCCATGTCGGCGAACACCGGGCTCGCGCCGACGATGCGGAAATCCTGGCCGGCTTCCTCGGCCGCGGCCTCGGCGGCGGCGAGGACCTGCAGACAGGCCTGCCCGATCCGCTCCACGGCCGATGCGTCGATCTGGATCGGCTGGCCGGTGCCGACCGCGTCGCGCAGCGTCTGGCGCAGCGGGGCGGCGGCGGGGGTGTCGAGCACGGCTGGAAGGGCGATGGTCATGGGATTTCCCGGGATAAGATGGTCGCTGGCGGTGGCGCGGATCAGAATTCGGTCCAGTCGTCATCGCTGACGACGGTCGCGACGGCGGCGCCACCGCCGGCCGCGGCGACCTTGCGACGGGGCGGCGGAGCGGTCATTTCGCGGCTGACCTGCGCCACGCGTGCCTGGAGGCGGTGGACGGCGCTCTGGGTCGGTGCAGACCGGACCGAAGCCGCCATCGACGCCGCACGGCCATGGGCGGCCAGCGTGAAGCGGTCGACCTGACGCGCCAGTTCCTGCGCCTCTTCGGCGAGGCTGCGGGCGGCGGCGGTGGCCTGTTCGACCATCGCTGCGTTCTGCTGCGTCACGCCGTCCATTTCATTGACCGCCGTGTTCACCTGCTGAAGGCCGGTGGCCTGCTGATCGGCGGAGGTCGCGATGGTGCCGACCAGCGTGCTGATCTCGCCGATGCGACCGATGATGCGTTGCAATGCCTTGCCGGTCTCGCTCACCAGCTCGACGCCGGTCGCGACCTGTTCGGACGATGCGTTGATCTTCGCCTTCACGTCCTTGGCGGCATCCGCCGAACGCTGGGCCAGTGCACGCACTTCGGACGCGACGACGGCAAAGCCCTTGCCAGCATCGCCCGCGCGGGCCGCTTCGACACCGGCGTTCAGCGCCAGCAGGTTGGTCTGGAATGCGATGCCGTCGATGACGGTGATGATGTCGCCGATCTCGGCCGAGGCGCGTTCGATGCCGTTCATCGCATCGACCGCGCGGCGCACGACGTCGCCCGATTGTTCGGCCTCGTCGCGGGTCTCGCTGACGACGGTATGGGCGCGGGTCGCCCCGGCGGCCGTCTCGCGCACCGTACCGGTGATCTGGTCCATCGCCGCGGCGGTCTGCTCCAGGCTCGCGGCCTGCTGCTCGGTCCGCTGCGACAGGTCGTCCGATGCCTGGCGAATGTCGTTGGCGCCGTTGTTGATGCCGTCGGTCGCCTGGCGCACCGCCGCCAGCACTTCCGACACCGCGTCCATCGCCGCGTTGAAATCGATGCGCAGGCGTTCGTAGTCGGCGGGGAAAGTATCGTGGATGCGATAGCTGACATCGCTGGCCGCCAGCCGCGACAGCCCCTCACCCAGCTGCGTGACGAGCAGTTGCTGGGCGAGCGTCGCATCCTTCACGACCTGGCCATTGGCGCGGAACACTTCCATCGCACGCGCCATCCGGCCGATGCAGTCGCGATAGTCGGTATGTTCGATCGGGCTGGTCAGGTCGCCCGCGGCAATCCCTTCCATCCGAACAACCGAATCGACATAGGGATCGCAGACCGCGCTACGGAACACCACCGACATCACGACGGTCAGAACGAGCGCCGCACCCGCCAGTCCGAGCAGGAGGGGCGTCGGCGCCATATCGGACAGTGCGGCCGCTGTCGTCGCGACCGGCACGGCCGCCAGCAGCGCGTAGACGCTGCCCATGATAAGAAACTTTTGCCGGATCGGGGCGTGCTTGCGGAACGAGGGCGTCATTCAATTGCTCCAAACGACCAGTGCGACGTCCCCCCCGGGCGGCATGTTCGCTTGCCTGCCGGTGTAGGGCAGCTCGTATAATTTCTGGTTAACGACGCTTTCGGGCGGTTTCCGCCGGCAAATCCGATCATGCCCGACAATCCTGCCAAATATCGGATACTGGATATTATCCAGCTATTCCATGATGTTATCCGATTTCCCGAATTGACAACGCTGGACAGATTGGTAGCGTTACCACGACCGGACATTCCGGCGACATGATGGGCGGGCCGAACCGCACCACGTTCAGGGGAGTTTTCGCATGAGAGGCCATCTTCTCGGCAATCTGGCGCGCAGCGCTTCGGGCATCGCGATCGCCGCGCTGCTCATCACGCCCGGCATCGCCGCCGCGCAGACCGACGATACCGCCGCCAATGCCCAGCCGGGTGCCACCGAAGGCGCCACCGGCAGCACCGTCCAGCAGACCGGACAGCACCCGGCGCAGGAAGGTGACGAAATCGTCGTCACCGGCATCCGCGCCTCGCTCAACCGCGCCATCGATATCAAGCGCAACTCGGCCGGCGTCGTCGACGCGATCAGCGCAGAGGATATCGGCAAGTTCCCCGACACCAACCTCGCCGAGTCGCTGCAGCGCATCACCGGCGTGTCGATCAATCGCGTGAACGGCGAAGGATCGCAGGTTTCGGTCCGCGGCTTCTCCGGCGGCTTCAACCTCGTCACGCTGAACGGACGCCAGTTGCCCGCGTCCAACGTCGACACCAGCGGTGCGGGCGATTTCGCCCGCGGCACCGGCCGCTCGTTCGACTTCCAGAACCTGGCCTCGGAAGGCGTATCGGCGCTGGAGGTGTACAAGACCGGCCGCGCGTCGATCCCTTCGGGTGGTATCGGCGCGGCGATCAACGTCGTCACCCGCAAGCCGCTGGAATCGCGCGAGGACGGCGTGACCGGATCGTTCGGCGCAAAGGCGCTGCACGACGTGAGCACGATGCAGGGCGAAGGCGCCCGCGTCCTTCCCGAAGTGTCGGGCCTGATGAGCTGGCGCAACGACGCCCGCACCTTCGGCCTGTCCGTGTTCGGCAGCTATCAGCGCCGCGACAGCACCTCGGCCCAGAGCGCACCCAATTATTTCACCGTGGTCCCGACCGCCGATGTGCTCAATCCCGCTGGCCCGTATGTCAACGGCCAGACCCAGATCGAGAACCGGCCGACCACGCCGTTCACGCTGATCCCCAACGACAGCCGCTACCAGTTCTCCGAAAACAAGCGCGAGCGTATCAACGGCCAGGCCGTGTTGCAGTTCGCGCCGACCGAAGGGCTGACCTTCACCGCCGACGCGCTGTTCGCGCAGAACCGGCTGGAGGAGCAGCGCAGCGAGCAGACCAACTGGTTCAACCGCCCGTTCGGCCGCATCGTCTTCAACGGCAACGACGTGATCGCCACGCCCGATTTCATCTCGGAATCGATCAACGGCGTGAAGGACCAGGGCTTCGAACAGCAGTTCCGCGCCACCAAGACGCAGCTTCAGTCCTATGGCCTGAACGGCAAGTGGCAGATGACCGACACGCTGTCGCTGAACCTCGATGGCTATCACGCCGTCTCGCGTTCCACCCCCGATGCGCCCAACGGCACCTCGGCCACATTGGTGTCGCTCGGCGCACCGGTGATCGACAGCCAGGCGATCGACTATAGCAGCGGCTTCCCCCGCGTGACGCAGACGATCAACGACCGCATCAACGGCAACGGCAACGGCGTGCTCGACATCGGCGATCTCGGCACGCAGATCGCCCGCACCAACGCCGCGACGCAGCGGCAGCGGATCAACGGCGGTCGCGCCGATCTCGGCTGGGATCTGGGCGGCGGCAGCCGCTTCGATTTCGGCGGTACGTACACCGATTCGGTCATGACCAGCGCGCGGGTGCAGACGCAGCAGCAGCTGGGCGACTGGGGCATCACCGATCCGGGCATCGTGCAGCGCCTCGCGTCGAACGTGGTCAAGACCTTCTGCCTCGACTGCAAGTTCGACCGCTTCAACACCGCCGACGTCAAGCGCACCGCCTTCCGCGGCAACGCCGTCGTGCTGAACGACATCTTCTCGAACTTCTACGCCGCCAACCCGATCAACACGACCGCCAATGATTACGACCGCGTCGGCGAAACCGTGTGGGGCGTGTACGGCCAGATCACGTGGAAGGGCGAGATTGCCAGCCGCACCGCCAACCTGCTGTTCGGCACGCGCTACGAAGAGACGAAGGTCCGCTCGACCGCGTTGCAGGCAACCCCGTCGGCGATCAAATGGGATGCCGACAACGACTTCTCGTCGGTGATCTCCAACTCGGTGTCGACCGTGTCGCAGCGGGGCAATTACCAGAATTTGCTGCCCGCGATCGACTTCAACATCGAGGTGTTCGACAATTTCGTCGCCCGCGCCTCGGCCAGCCGCACGCTCGCCCGGCCGGATTACGGCAACCTGTTCGCGTCGACCACCGCTGGTGCGCCGACCCGTCCAACGGCACTGGGTGGCCGTCCGACCGGCAACTCGGGCAATGCCGGGCTGCTGCCGCTGGTTTCCGACAATTTCGACCTGTCGGTGGAATGGTATTACAAGCCGTCGAGCTATGTCTCGGTCGGCTTCTTCGACAAGCGGGTGCGCAACTTCATCGGCACGGGCGTGTTCAACCGCACCCTGTTCGACCTGCGCGATCCGTCGTCGGGCGCCGCCGGCACCCGTTCGGGCATTGCCGCCGACCGGCTGCGCGCGCTCGCCGCCGACCTCAGCGACGTCAACCTGTTCACCTATACCGCGCTGCTCCAGCAAAATGGCGGCAACACGGCGCAGGCGGATGCGACGTTCCAGGCGAACCGCAACGCCGGCGGTGCGCTGAACCAGGGGTTCGTCGACTCGATCCTGCAGGCGGTCGACATTTACGGCAACACGCAGGACCCGCTCTACAATTTCGCGGTGTCGCAGCCGGTCAACAACCGCGACGGCCATATCTATGGCTTCGAGCTGGCCGGACAGCATTTCTTCGGCAATACCGGCTTCGGCGTGCAGGCGTCGTATACCAAGGTGTATGGCGACGTGAATGCCGACATCGCCGCCGACCCCAGCGTCAACGTGTTCGCGCTGACCGGTCTGGGCGACAGCGCCAACGGGTCGATCATCTACGACAAGAGCGGCCTGTCGGCGCGCGTGACGTACAACTGGCGCGACAAGTTCCTCGCCGCGACCAATCAGGGCGACAGCCGCAACCCGCTGTTCGTCGCGCCGTTCGGTACGCTCGACTTCAACATCAGCTACGACCTGAACGACCGCATGGCGCTGTCGATCGAGGGCGTGAACCTGACCAGCGAGCCGCTGGTGCAATATGGGCGCGATAGCAACGCGCTGGTGTTCGCACAGGAACTGAAGCCGCGCTTCCTGCTGGGCGCGCGCTACCGGTTCTGATGCCGGCCAAATGACTGGAAAGGCCAAATGATTGAAAAGGGGCGTCCTTTGCGAAGGATGCCCCTTTTCATCATGCCGCATTGCCCTACCCTGCCGCACGCTTAACGAAAGGTCCGCGTGTCGATGCCCCCCGTGCCCCTTAACAACGTCGATCATCACGACTTGACCGTCCTCGTCGCGCACGGCCAGGCGCATGGCGATGCGGTCAATCAGGCGCTGCTGTTCCCGAATGAATTCGAAGCGGCACAGCGCGATTATCCGATCCTGTTCCGCCGCGACGATCGCGGCGGCATCTATGCCGTGGCGCTGCTCGGCCTCGATCCCGACGACAATCTGTTCCTAGGCAGCGATGGCGGCTGGCACGCCAGCTACGTCCCCGCCGTCCGCCAGCGCGGGCCGTTCCTGCGCGACCGGGAAAGCGGCGCGGTGACGCTCGATCTCGACGATCCGCGCGTTTCGCGCGGCGGCGACGGCAATCCGCTCTATCTGCCGCAGGGCGGCACCGCCCCCTATCTCGCCCAT
Organism: Sphingomonas sp. ABOLH; assembly: GCF_003951715.1. Taxonomy (NCBI): domain Bacteria; kingdom Pseudomonadati; phylum Pseudomonadota; class Alphaproteobacteria; order Sphingomonadales; family Sphingomonadaceae; genus Sphingomonas; species Sphingomonas sp. ABOLH. Next base: position 73,368 of record NZ_QQWV01000012.1, read on the forward strand.
GTCGAAACCGTGCTCGACGTGATCCACGAAGGGCAGCAGATCAATGCCCCGTTGTTCGCGGCATGGCAGGCGGCGGATCTGTTGCGCCCCACCACCATCGAACTCGATCTCGGCGACGGGCAGAGCTGTGCCATCACCGACATCCTCGTCGTCGCCGACGATGCGCTCGACGCGCTGACCGCCGAACAGGTCGCCACCCTCCACGCCAGCGGCGCGCTGCGCGCGGCGTTCATGGCCAGCGCCTCGCTCGACAATATTCCCCGGCTGATCGACCGGCGGCACCAGCGCCACGGCAACTGACCATGGTGCGCGCTGTCCGCAGCATCGATACCGCGCGCCCGGGCAACCTGTCGCTGCCGGAGCTGCTGGAAGCGAACGAGCCGGTCGTCCTGCGCGGCATTGCCTCGCACTGGCCGCTGGTCGCGGCGGGTCGGGCGGGTCCGGCGGCGACCATCGCCTATCTCAAGCAGTTCGACGGCGGGCGCCCCATCGTCGGCTATACCGGCGATCCGGCGATCGGCGGGCGCTTTTTCTACCGCGACGACGGGTCGGGGCTGAACTTCGACGCGGCGCGGGTCGGCTTGTCCGACTATCTCGACCGGATCGCCGCCCATCTCGACGATGCCGAACCGCCGGCCTTCTATATCGGGTCGACCGATCTCGACACCTATCTCCCCGGCCTGCGCCGCGGCAACGATCTGGCCGTGCCGCCCCCGCCCCCCGGCCATGCCGCGCCGCTGGCGAGCATCTGGATCGGCAACCGCACCATCGCCGCGACCCATTACGACCTGTCGAACAACCTCGCCGTCTGCCTCGTCGGGCAACGCCGCTTCACCCTGTTCCCGCCCGATCAGGTCGCGAACCTCTATCCCGGCCCGCTGGAGCCGACGCCCGGCGGACAGGTGGTGAGCATGGTCGACCTGCGCACGCCCGACCTCGACCGCTACCCGCGCTTCGCCAAAGCGCTCGCCAATGCGCAGGTGGCCGAGCTCGAGCCGGGCGACGTCCTCTTCTACCCCGCCTTGTGGTGGCACAATGTCGAGGCGCTGGGACGCTTCAACGTCATGATAAACTATTGGTGGAACGACGCTCCCGCCTTCGCCGACAGCCCGATGACGACCTTGCTCCACGCGATGCTGTCCTTGCGGGAACGCCCGGCGGCCGAGCGGGCGGCGTGGGCTGCGATGTTCGACCATTACATCTGGAGCGGCGGCGACGATGCCCGCGACCACCTGCCCCCTGAAATGCAGGGCGACCTCGCCCCGCTCGACCCGACCGCCGCCCGACGGCTGCGCGCGAAACTGTTGCAAAGGCTGAACCGATGACGCGCAAACGGATCGTGATCGCTGGCGGCGGCACTGCCGGCTGGCTGGCGGCGGCGCTGCTGACGCGGCAGCTGGCCGGGCTGGTCGACGTCACGCTGGTCGAATCCGAAGCGATCGGCACGGTCGGCGTCGGCGAGGCGACCATCCCCACCATCCGCAGCTTCCATGCGCTATTGGGCCTCGACGAACGCGATTTCATGGCGGCGACCGGGGCGAACTTCAAACTGGGCATCGCCTTTGAAGGCTGGGCGCGCGCCGGCGACCGCTACATCCATTCGTTCGGCGAGGTCGGTCGGTCGACCTGGATGGGCGATTTCCAGCATTTCTGGCTGGAGGCGCGCGAACAGGGCGGGGCGGCGGACATCGGCGCCTATTGCCTCGAACACGAAGCCGCCGATGCCGGGCGCTTCCTCGGTGGTCCCGACACCCCGCTCAACTATGCCTATCATTTCGACGCCGGCCGTTACGCCGCCTATCTGCGCGAACGCAGCGAGGCGCAGGGCCTGACGCGGATCGAGGGCAGGATCGCCCGCGTCGAACGCGACAGCGACAGCGGCGACATCGCCGCGCTGGTGCTGGACGACGGGCAACATATTGCCGGAGACATGTTCCTCGACTGCACCGGCTTCCACGCCCTCCTGATCGAACAGACGCTGGGCGTGGGGTTCGAGGATTGGGGTCATTGGCTGCCCACCGACCGTGCGCTGGCGGTGCAGACCAGGGCAACCGGCCCGGCCGTTCCCTATACCCGCGCCATCGCCCATGACGCCGGCTGGCGCTGGCAGATCCCGCTGCAGCACCGTATCGGCAACGGCCTCGTCTACAGTTCGCGTCACCTTGGCGACGATGCCGCACGCGACCGGCTGATGGCCTCGGTCGAGGGGCAGGCGCTGATCGAACCGCGCCTGATCCGCTTCCGCACCGGGCGGCGGCTGGCGATGTGGGAACGCAATTGCGTCGCACTCAGCCTGTCGAGCGGGTTCGTCGAACCGCTCGAATCGACCAGCCTGCATCTGGTTATGATCGCGCTCACCCGGCTGGTACAGCTGCTGCCTTTCGGCCATCTAGGTGCCGCCGCCCGCAACCGCTTCAACGACCAAGCTCGGCGCGAGATCGAAGCGGTACGCGACTTCGTTCTGCTCCATTACCACCTCAACGAGCGCCCCGAACCCTTCTGGCGCGAACGGAAAGAAATTCCCCCACCCGATAGCCTCGCCGAGCGTATCGCGCTGTTCGCCGAAGGCGCGCATACCTATCAGTCGTCCGACGACCTGTTCCGCACCGGTTCGTGGACGCAGGTGATGCTGGGCCAGCGCCTGACGCCTGCCGCATGGCATCCGCTTGCCCGGGCGATGCCACCGGGCGAGCTGGGCACGGTGCTGCGCGGGCTACAGTCGAATATCGCCGCCACCGTCGCACGGCTGCCGACGCATCAGCAGTTTCTCGACAGCTATTGCCTCAGCCGGGAGTAGGCGCGGTTCAGTCGCCGGCGCGCCGATACGGATTGTAGATATGGGACAGCCAACCGGCCAGATGCTGCGGGACCGGTGCCACCGTACCGCGCGGGCGCCGGGCGGCGGCGATGTCGATCCGCCCCTTGTCGAACAGCAGGCCGGCGCGGCCGTCCCGCGTCCAGCGAACCCGCCCTTCGAGATGATGGAGCTGTCCCATCGTCACCAGCACCCGCCCGTCCGGCGGCAGCTGTACCGGATCGTCGATGCAGGCGCCGGCCTCCGACAGGTTGCGCACCCGGCATTCGACCACCTGATCGCGCAATTCGACACGCGCGGTCAGCAGCACGCTGTCCCGGCGCGGGCGCGGGGGGAACGGACCGGTCGACGAATCGCTCATGGGAGCGATGCTATCCGGCAGGCCGCTAATATCCGGTTAAATCGCGACACATTCGCGGAAATTGGTGCCCCTGGCCGGGCTCGAACCAGCACTCCTTTCGGAATCCGATTTTGAGTCGGACGCGTCTACCAATTTCACCACAGGGGCACGAAGGGCGCGTTAGCCGAAGCGACACGCCCTCGCAACCGTCATGAAAACACTTGGTCGATGTCCGCGCTGCCATAGGGGTCCTTGGGATCGGGCCCGAACCGGTTGGGACCGCGCGTGCCTTCGGTCACATAGAGCACGAACAGCCAGATCCACCCGATGATCGGCAGGAACACCAGCAGCATCCACCATGCCGACCGGTCGGTATCGTGCAACCGGCGAAAGGTGACGGTGAAGCTCGGGATCAGCAGCGCGAGGCTGGTAAGGCCGTTGATCGGACCGGTGCTGTCCCAATCGAAGCCCAGCACCCGGTCGACGATCGTCGTCGCGATGCCGACCAGGATCGAGAACAGCGTGAACATCCAATATTCCTGCCGACGCGAACGGCCACGCACTTCGAAATACCGCTTCAGCGGCAGGATCATCCACTCCATCGCAACGCTCCCTCATCGTTACAGCTACGCAATGTGTTGCAAGCGCGCCCGGACAACGCAATGGCTCAGTTCGTCGGTGCCCGCCGGCGATAGCTCAGCGCCTCCGCGACCTGCCCCCGACCGATCGTATCGGTCCCGGCCAGATCGGCGATCGTCCGGCTGACCCGCAGCACCCGGTGGAACCCCCGCGCCGACAGCCGCATCGCCTCCGCTGCCTGTGCCAGCAGCGCGCGTGCGGGAGCGTCCAGCGCGGCAGCACGCTCCAGCACCGCGCCGTCCGCTTCGGCGTTGGTACGAATGCCATCGGCGGCATAGCGTTCGCGCTGCACGCCACGCGCCGCCGCGACCCGCGCGGCGACCTCGGCCGATCCTTCGGCGGGTGGCGGCAGGACGAGGTCGGCGGCACTCACCGCCGCCATTTCGATGGCAAGGTCGATGCGATCCAGCAGCGGGCCGGACACCTTCGCCTGATAATCGGCGGCACAGCGCGGCGCCCGCGCACAGGCGAGCGCCGGATCGCCCAGATGGCCGCAGCGGCACGGGTTCATCGCCGCGATCAGCTGCACCCGCGCCGGAAAGGTGACATGCGCATTGGCCCGCGCCACGCTGACCTCGCCGGTCTCGAGCGGTTGCCTGAGCGAATCGAGCACCGCGCGCTGGAACTCGGGCAGCTCGTCGAGGAACAGCACGCCCAGATGCGCCATGCTGATCTCGCCCGGCTTCACGCGCAGCCCGCCACCGGTCAGCGCCGCCATCGATGCGGAATGATGCGGATGGCGAAAGGGGCGCACCCGCGTCATCCGCCCACCGGTCAGCGTGCCGGCGACCGACTGGACCATCGACACTTCCAGCGCCTCGGCGGCGTCGAGCGGCGGCAATATGCCGGGCAGGCAGGAGGCGAGCAGCGACTTGCCCGCTCCTGGCGGCCCGACCATCAGCAGGTTGTGATTCCCCGCCGCCGCGATCTCCAGCGCGCGCTTGGCCGTCTCCTGACCCTTCACCTGTTGCAGGTCGGTGCCGCTCCACCCGTCCTCGGCACCGCCCGGTTGCGGAGCCGACAGCATCTGCTCGCCCTTCAGATGGTTGAGCAGCGACAACAGGTCGGGCGCGGCGACCACCGACGTTCCGGCCCATGCCGCCTCCGCACCCTGCACCGCCGGACAGATCAGCGCCCGCCCCTCGCCGCTCGCGAGCATCGCCGCGAGCAGCACGCCCGGCGACCCGGCGATTCGCCCGTCGAGGCTCAGTTCGCCGACGATCAGATAGTCGGACAGCGTCTCGGCATCGACCACGCCCATCGCCGCCAGCAGCCCGAGCGCGATGGGAAGGTCGTAATGCGATCCTTCTTTGGGCAGGTCGGCGGGCGACAGGTTCACCGTGATCCGCTTGGGCGGCAGCGAGAGGCCGATCGCAGCGATCGCGGCGCGCACCCGTTCCCGGCTCTCGCCCACCGCCTTGTCGGCCAATCCGACGACGACGAAAGCCGGAACGCCGCTGGCCAGTTGCACCTGCACCTCGACCCGGCGCGCCTCCAGCCCGAGATATGCCGCCGTCGATACGATCGCGACCATGCTGCCCCTGTCCCCATTTCCCCTTGGGTCGTCCATAGCCGCTTTGCCGCCGTAAGGAACGGCCCGTCGTGACCGTCTTGCCAGCGCAACACACGGCTGGCATGGCGAGCTACGATGCAGATTGCGCTGGTGACCCTCGGTGTATTGCTGGTCCTGGTGACGCCGCTGGTCGCGGTGCTGCCGGGTCCGGCCGGCATCTTCACCTTTGCCGCCGGCACCGCGTTGATCTTGCGCAATTCGCGCTGGGCAAGGCACCGTTTCGCCCGCCGGTTGCGGCGGCATCCGCGGCTGCGGGCGCTCACCGACCGCGCGCTGCGCCGCGCCAGCGCCAAACGGCGCCGGATGCGGGCGGGTACGTAACGCTCGGCGTTGACTTGCGCGGCCTCCATGGCTAAGGGACCACCCACGCGGCCGCCGTCACTGGCGGCTTTTTACGTTCTGGCAGTTTTGAATACCCGGGGAATGAGTGATGAAGCGGACTTTTCAGCCGAGCAACCTGGTACGGGCCCGTCGTCACGGCTTCCGCTCGCGCATGGCGACGCCGGGCGGCCGCAATGTGATCCGCGCGCGTCGTGCCCGCGGCCGCAAGAAGCTGTCGGCCTAACCAAAATGCTTCGCCGCCGGGATTATCTGGCGGCGAATGCGGGACGCCGGGCCCCCATGCCCGGCTTCGTTCTGCTGGTGCGTAACCGCAAGGCGGACGAACTGGCCGATACGCCGCCTGGCGCGATGCGAATCGGCATTACCGTATCGAAGAAGGTCGGAAACGCCGTCGTCCGTAACCGGATGAAGCGGCGTTTTCGCGCGCTTGCCGCAGAGCTGCTGCCCGAGCACGGCATTGCCGGTGCCGATCACGTGCTGATCGGCCGGGCGAGCGGGATCGAACGCCCGTTCGACGATCTGAAAGCCGACCTTTCCAAGGCGTTGCGCAAGGTTCGCCGGTGACCGACGCAGGCGACCCCGACCGTCCGGGCATCGCCGCCCGCGCGCTGATGCTGGTCGCGCGCGCGTGGCAACTGGGTCCGTCGCTGATCCTGCCGCCGTCGTGTCGCTATCAACCCTCCTGTTCGGCCTATGCAATCACCGCCCTTGCCCGCTATGGCGCGATCAAGGGGGCGTGGCTGGCCGCCAAACGGATCGCGCGCTGTCACCCCTGGGGCGGGCACGGCCATGATCCGGTGCCCTGAGTCTGCGCCGTAAGGATTGTACGTGAAGAACGACCAGAAGAATTTCCTGCTGTTCGCGGTACTGGCTGCGCTGGTGCTGTTCGGCTGGCCGTACATCGCCAACCATTTCTTCCCGGCCGCCAATCCGCCGGTGACGAAGCTGGAGGACGGCAGAAGCAAGCCCGTCGCCAATCCCGCGACCGATCCTGCCGCCGATACCGCGAACGCGATTCGTGACCGGGCGGTGGTGCTTCGCGAAACCCCGCGCGTGCTGATCGAAACCCCGTCGGTGCGCGGATCGATCAACCTGCGCGGCGGGCGGATCGACGATCTGGTGCTCGTGCGGCACAAGGAAACCATCGCCAAGGATTCGCCCCCCGTCCGGCTGCTGTCGCCATCGGGTACCGCCGATGCCTATTTCGCGCAGTTCGGCTGGAGCGGCACCGGCATCACTCCGCCGCCGGCCGACGCGCTGTGGACCGCGTCGGGCGCGAAGCTCACCCCGACCACCCCCGTCACGCTCACGACGCAGGCGGGCAGCCAGCGCTATTTGATGCAGATTTCGGTCGACAACGACTATATGTTCACCGTGCGCCAGAGCATCGTGAACACCGGCGCGCAGCCGGTGCAGGTCGCGACCTATGGCCTGCTCAGCCGTCGCGGCTCGCCGGTCGACAAGGACACGATGACGATCCAGGTCGGCCCGATCTACGAAGCGGGCAACGGCGTGAAGTTCGACGTCGATTACAAGGATATCGACGCCGCCCCCACGACCTTCAACGCGAAGGGCGGCTGGCTGGGCTTCACCGACCATTACTGGATGACCGCGCTGATCCCGGATCAGAACGCGCAGCACGGCCTGTCGCTCAAGGGCGCCGACCAGCGCCATCAGGCCGACTATCGCTCGCCGACCCTCGCTACGCTCAACCCGGGCCAGGCGATGACGCAGAGTGCGCGCTTCTTTGCAGGGGCAAAGGAGAACAAGGTCCTCAACGCCTATGAGGAACAGGGCGTGCCCTATTTCTCGCGGTCGATCGACTGGGGCTGGTTCCGCGTCGTCGAGGAACCGATCTTCGTCTATCTCGACTGGCTGTTCCGCATGGTCGGCAATTTCGGCGTGGCGATCATCCTGCTGACGCTCACCATCCGCGGCCTGATGTTCCCGATCGCCCAGCGCCAGTTCGCGTCGATGGCGGCGATGCGCGCGATCCAGCCCAAGCTGAAGGTGCTGCAGGAACGCTACAAGGACGACAAGCCACGCCTCCAGCAGGAGATGATGGCGTTGTACAAGACGGAAAAGGTGAACCCGGTCGCCGGCTGCCTGCCGACGCTGATCCAGATTCCGATCTTCTACGCGCTGTACAAGGTGCTGTTGCTGACCATCGAAATGCGGCACCAGCCGTTTGTCGGCTGGATCAAGGATCTGTCGGCACCCGATCCGGCGACGATCCTGAACCTGTTCGGCTATCTCGACTTCACCCCGCCGCACTTCCTGGCGATCGGCATCGTGCCGGTGCTGCTCGGCATCTCGATGTACTTCCAGTTCAAGCTGAACCCGGCACCGATGGACGACATGCAGAAGCAGGTCTTCGGGCTGATGCCGTGGGTGCTGATGTTCATCATGGCGCCGTTCGCGGTCGGCCTGCAGGTCTACTGGATCACGTCGAACCTGCTGACCATCGCACAGCAGCAACTGCTCTATTCGCGGCATCCGGCGCTCAAGCAGGCGCCGGCCAAGTGAACGACCTGCCACCCCCGCCGCCGGGCGACGACCGCTTCGATCCAGACCAGATCGAAGCGGCGCGCAAGATCTTTGCGGGCCCGATCCAGTTCCTGAAATCGGCACCGTCGCTCGACCATCTGCCGTCGCCAGACGTGCCGGAGATCGCGTTCGCCGGCCGATCGAACGTCGGCAAGTCGTCGCTGCTCAACGCGCTGACCGGCCGCACTTCGCTCGCGCGCACCTCGGTTACGCCGGGGCGGACGCAGGAGCTGAACTTCTTCGACATCGGGCAGCCGCTGAAACTGCGGCTGGTCGACATGCCCGGATACGGGTTCGCCAAGGCGCCCAAGGACATGGTCCGCAAGTGGCGCTATCTGGTGAACGACTATCTGCGCGGGCGGCAGGTATTGAAGCGCACACTGGTCCTGATCGATTCGCGCCACGGCATCAAGGATGTCGATCGCGAAGTGTTCGAGATGCTGGACAAGGCGGCGACCAGCTACCGCATCGTCCTGACCAAGACCGACAAGATCAAGGCGACCGAGTTGGACGCCGTGTACGCGGCGGTGGGCGACGAGGTCCGCAAGCGTCCGGCCGCGCATCCCGACGTCATCTCGACGTCGAGTGAAAAAGGCATGGGCATCGCCGAACTGCGCGCGGCGGTGATCGAATCGATCGGGTGACCTACCGTCATTCCGGCGCAGGCCGGAATCCATGGATGGGGTAAGGTCGCGATAAACCGCGAACACCCGACACAATGGATCCCGGCCTGCGCCGGGATGACGGCAGAAATCATTTACCCCGACTTCGACACAAACAACCCCGCCCCCAGCGCCACCGCCCCGACCGACAACGCGCACGCCACGATCATCAGCAACCCGTCGCGCACCAGCAGCGCGATGCCGAACGCCATGATCGCCGCCATCGGCGCGGTGCTGGCGAAGGGCAGCAGTTCCAGCGGCGGCACGGTCAGGCACAGCAGCACTACCGCCACCCCGGCGACCTTGACCATCGGCCCCTTGGTCAGCGCCGGTAGCCGCCCGTGAAACCATTTGTCCATCCGCTTGGCGATCGGCCGCGTCTTGTCGGCGACCTTGACCAGCTTTTCGCCCTTCAGCCCACGATTGGCGAGGAAGCCCGGCAACCACAGATGCTTGCGGCCGAGGATCAACTGAACGGCAAGCAGGATCATCACCACCGCCATTGCCGTCGGCAAGCCGGGAATGCCGCCGACCGGCGAAATGTCGATCAGCGGAAAGATGATGAAGAACGGGCCATAGGCACGCTGGCCCAGCGCCTCCAGCATGTCGCCCAGCTTCGCTTTCTCGGCACCGGCCTGCTCGCCCAGTTCCTTCAACCGGTCAAGCACCTCGCCCACGCTATGCGGATCGCCGCCTTTTTCGTTTTCCGCCATGGATTTGCCAACGGATCGTTCCGCCCCCGGTTCCAATCGCTCGACACGGGCGCCGTCGCATGGCACCACCCGCGCCCATGCTGAAGCTCATCATCGGGAACAAGGCCTATTCCTCCTGGTCGCTGCGCGGCTGGCTGGCGGCCAAGCTGTCAGGCCTGCCGTTCGAGGAGGTCGTCGTGCCGCTCTACGACGCCGACTGGGACAAACGCCGCGAAGGCGACGAATTCGCGCCGTCGTCGGGCAAGGTGCCGATCCTGTGGGACGGCGACGACATCGTCGTGTGGGACAGCCTGGCGATCGTCGAATATCTCAACGAGAAATCGGGCGGCGACAAATTCTGGCCGGCCGACCCGGCGGCGCGCGCCATGGCCCGGTCGATGGCCGCCGAAATGCATTCGGGCTTCGCGCCGCTACGCCGCAAGCACAGCATGAACGTCCGCCAGGTCTATGATCCGACCCAACCCGACGACGACGTCGCCGCCGACCTTTCGCGCATCTACGAGCTATGGGCACAGGCCCGCGCCCGCTTCGGCCAGGGTGGCGACTATCTGTTCGGCGAATTCGGCGCGGCCGACATCATGTTCGCGCCGGTCGCGACGCGGATCGTCACCTATTCGCTGCCCTGCCCGCGCTTCGCGATGGGCTATATCATCACCCTGTTGCAGCACCCATGGATGCAGGACTGGATCGCCAGCGCCCAGGAAGAAGACTGGGTCCTCGAACAGTACGAACAGCCGGTGAAATAAGCTCCTCCCCGGCACGGGGAGGATTTTCAGGCCAGAAACCCCGCGATCGCGTCGCCCAGTTCCTTCTTCACCACCGCGCTCATGTGGTTGCCGGGTGTCTCGATCAGCCGCGCATCGGGCAACAAGTTGGCCAGCGCGGCGTGGCTGCCATTATCGTCGTCCTCCTCGCCCGCCAGCACCAGCACCGGCTGCCGAATACCGGCCAGTTCCTCGCGCGAGGTGTCGACGAACGTTTCGAGGATGCCGAGCAGCGCCACCGGATCGCCTCCGGTGGTCTTCAGGAACGCCTCCGCCATCCATTCCGGCGACCCGCGCTCGAAGCTGCCGAGATTGGTCAGGATGCGCCGGAAATGCGCCGCGCGCCGCCCGGTGTCGAGCAACCCTTCCAGCCCCATGCCGCTCAGCACCAGCCTGCCCGGCGTCGCGCCCATCGTTACCATCCGCACCGCCGTCCGCGCGCCGAGCGAATAGCCGCCCAGGTCATAGTCGGTCAGCCCGAGATGCGCGATCAGCGCCATGCCGTCCTTCGCCAGCGCATCGGGCGGATAGGCGGCGGCGTCGTGCGGCCGGGCGCTCGCCCCATGCGCGCGCAGATCGGGCATGATGACCCGTCGACCGAGCGCCGCGACCTTCGCCGCATGGCCGTACTTGATCCAGTTGGTCTGCGCGTCGCTGAAATAGCCGTGGATCAGCACGACCGGCCGCCCCTCACCTATTTCGGCCCAGGCGATCTCGACCCCGTCGAAGCTCGCGAAACGATGGGTGGTGACAGGGGGCTGGGTCACGATCATGCAGTCCTTGGCCGGAATTTCGCGAAGGGCTATGCGCGGACCGATCCCGCCTGTCGAGCCGGGCGTCGCGCATTTGCCGCTTCACCAGCGCGTGAAACCAAGTTAGTATCCCAAGCAACAAAAGAACAAGCGGAAGAGGATGCCGGCCAGCCCGGAGACCACCGCCATCAATCCCGCCCTGCCCCATAACGGCGTACCGCACAGCCGATCCGAAGATGTCTATGCGATCATCGTCGGCTGCGTGATGATCGCGCTGGGCCTCGCCATGCTGCGCGCCGCCGGACTGGTGACCGGCGGCATCGCCGGGGTGGCGTTGCTGGTGTCCTATCTCGTGCCGCTGCCGACCGGCGTGCTGTTCACGCTGATCAACATTCCCTTCTTCCTGTTCGCGCGCGCGGCGATGGGGTCGCGCTTCATGTGGCGCACCATCGCGGTCAATGGCGGCATCGCGCTGTTTTCGACGATGGCGCGCTACGGCTTTCGCATCGTCGAGGTGCATCCGGCCTTCGCCGCGGTCGCGGGCGGTACGGTGATCGGCATGGGCATCCTCGCGCTGGCGCGGCACGATGCCGGCGTCGGCGGGACCGGCGTGGTGACGCTGTGGCTGCAACGCACGCGCGGGTGGAATGCGGGGCGGACGCAGATCGCGATCGACCTCGCCATCCTTGCCGCGTCCTTCGCGGTCGTCGCCCCGGTACAGGTCGCCTGGTCGGCGCTCAGCGCGGCGGCGATCAGCGGCATCCTGATCGCGTGGCACCGGCCGGGACGCTACACCGGCTATTGACGGGTCAGGCGGCGATGGCCGTCAGCTGATCGTTCTCACGCAACATGGCCGATGCGCGTTCGGTGGCGTGGCGGATATCCTCGGCCAGCGACTTCACCTCGCGCGCGACCACGGCAAAGCCGCTCCCCGCCTCACCCGCGCGCGCCGCCTCGATCGCGGCGTTCAACGCGACCAGCCGCGTCTGCGCGGTGATATCGCCGATCGAGGTGACGATCGCCGCCAGTTGCGTCATCAGCAGCCGCAGCGCCTCCGCCTGCTGCTCCAGCCGCGCCTGAAACCGCTGCCCCTCGTCGAAGCGTGCCTGCACTTCGCGTTCCAGCAGCACCTGCCGCGTCAGGTCGGTCGCGATCTTGACGATCGAGGTCGGTTGGCCGCGACCGTCGAGGATCGGGTTGTAGGTCGCCTGCAACCACACATCATGGCCCTGCCGGTCGATCCGCCGGTACAATCCGCTGTCGAACGCGCCCTCGCCCAGCTTGTGCCAGAATTGCGCATAATGCGCGGAAACGCCATCTTCCGTCCGACAGAAAATCCGGTGATGCCGGCCGCGTATCTCCGGCAGGCCATATCCCATGACGTCGAGGAACAGATCGTTGGCCCACAGGACGGTGCCGTCCAGCCCGAAATGGACCACCGCCTGCGACCGGCAGATCGCCTCCCACGCACCGTGATACAGCGCGCTATCCTGGATGAACTGCGTGTCCATGCACACATCATGCGCGCATAGCGTTAAGGACGACTTAGGAAATCGGAACGGCTTCCGAAAAACAACGGTACGTCAGGTACGTAGCGCGCCGCGGCCGCCGCGGAAGCCGCGCCCGGTCAATCCTTCTTCAGGTGCCGGCGACCCAGCAGCTCCGCGATCTGCACCGCGTTCAGCGCGGCGCCCTTGCGCAGATTGTCGCTGACGCACCACAGGGCCAGGCCGTTCTCGACGGTCGAATCCTCGCGCACGCGGCTGACATAGGTCGCGAAGTCGCCGACGCATTCGATCGGAGTTGCGTATCCGCCGTCCTCACGCTTGTCGACCAGCATGATGCCGGGCGCCTCGCGCAGGATCTTCTGCGCATCCTCGGCCGACAGCTCGTTTTCCAGCTCGATATTGATCGCTTCCGAATGGCCGACGAACACGGGAACGCGAACGCAGGTCGCGGTCACCTTGATCTTGGGATCGAGGATCTTCTTGGTCTCGACCACCATCTTCCACTCTTCCTTGGTCGACCCGTCGTCGAGGAAGCTGTCGATGTGCGGGATCACGTTGAACGCGATCTGCTTGGTGAACTTCTTGGGCTCTGCCGAGTCACCGACGAAGATGTTGCGGCTCTGTTCGAACAGCTCGTCCATCCCCGCCTTGCCCGCGCCCGACACCGACTGGTAGGTCGCGACGACGACGCGCTTGATCGTGGCGGCATCGTGCAGCGGCTTCAATGCCACGACCATCTGCGCGGTCGAGCAATTGGGGTTGGCGATGATGTTGCGCGTCTTGTACCCGTCGATCGCCTCCGGGTTCACTTCCGGCACGATCAGCGGAACGTCGGGGTCCATGCGGTACAGCGACGAATTGTCGATCACCGTGCAGCCGGCGGCGGCGAACTTGGGCGCATAGACCTTGGTCGCCTCGCTGCCGATCGCGAACAGCGCCATGTCCCATCCGGTCGGATCGAAATGCTCGATATTCTGGATCTTGTACTGCTTACCGGTCTCGCCGAAATCGGCCATGTCGCCGGCCGAGCGCGACGATGCCAGCACCGCCAGATCGTCGATCGGAAACTCGCGCTCCGCCAGGATGTTTAGCATTTCGCGCCCGACATTGCCGGTCGCGCCCGCGACGACTACCCGATACCCCACTTGCATACTCCGCGTTCTTAACTTGCGCGAACGCATAGTCGCCTTGCAAGAAAAGTCCAGCGGTTCGCGGATCACGGTCAGCTCCTGCGCCGCTCTTGCCTGGGGATCGGTGGCGCGTGCATGATCCCGGCCGGAGCGGAGGACAAGGCTGAATGCAACACCCAAGGCGTTTTATCTCAGCGACATTCCGGCGGTCATGCGGCGCGAGCAATGGCCGATTGGCGCAGCATTGATGGATCGCTGGTTCGCAGCGAAGGCCTGGGCCATGCCGACAGCCGTCAAGCGCGGCCAGCAACCAGCGCCGCCGCGTGCCGTCGATACCACCACCGTCACGATGGCATGGGCAATGGCGGTGCCGCGCTTCGCCGCTGCCCAACGCCGGCTGCTGGCAACATGGTCGCGTGGTGAGCGGCTCGGTCCCAGTCCGGGCGAAGTCGTGCGCAGGTCCTGCGGTGGATGCGCATCTACCGTGTCGCCGGTGATCGCTCGTTCCGCTTCGGCGACCTGAGACGGCGGGTCCCGGTCATCGACATGGACTGCGCGATCAACCGCGAGGTGGTCGACAGCGCCTGGTATGGCGCCGCCGACGATTTCTACGCCGCGTTCGGCAGCGCGCTGGTACGGCTGGCAGTCAGCGGCATGGTCGAACCCGTATCCGGCGGCTGGCGGGTGAGCATCGATCAGGTCGGTACCTACCTGCGTGACTCTTACGATTTCAACGGCAACCAGCCGCTGGGCAGCTGGGGTCCGGGCGGCCTTTTGCGCGTCGCGCTACTCGCACCGGCCATCGAAGTAGAGGTCCGCAAGCAACCCTCCTCTTTCCGACAGGGGTTTGCCTGTTTCCCGGTCAGCAACGACCCGTTCCGGCAATATCGTGGCGTTACGGACATGGGCGGGGACTTCATGATCTATTCGGACATACGCGGGCAGCGACTGGCCCAGCCCGTCACCGTCATGGTGCCACGATGAGCCGGCGGCCGTGGCGTGCGCCGGTAGTCGCGATCGCCTTCGTTGCGGGCACCGCAGTCGGCGCGACTGCCGGACTGCATTGGGCGACGCCGGGTGCCCTGATCGACATCGAAACCTCACCCGACCAGAAAGAACGGGTCGAGCTCTATCGCCCGGATCGCTGGCAGCAGCTGACGGGCCACAATGCAAACGACTATGCCATCGCCCGCCTGTCCTCGACCGCCGACGGCACGATCCTCGCCACCAGTCCGCCCTTCTACCTCGACGGATCGGGCGCGACGCGGTGGTCGCCCCGCGCGGTCGAGATCGGTGTCGCCGCCCGGTACGACCGGGCGACGGGCCGATGGTCGGTGCAATAGCTTACGGCTTGTCCTTCACCTGCCGGTTCAGGAAGTTCAGGATCGTCTTCCACAGATGCTCGCTCACCCCCGGTCCGCCGACGCGGTGGGTCTGCCCCGGATAGAGCATCAGTTCGAACGGTGTCGCCGATTTCTGCATCGCCGCCATCATCGCGGTCGAATGTTCCAGCACGACGTTATCGTCGGCCATGCCGTGGATCAGCAGCATCGGATCGCTGATCTTCGCCGCGTCCGCCACCGTCGCCGACGTGGCATAGGCTTCGGGCACCGTGCGGGGATCGCCCATATAGCGCTCGGTATAATGGGTGTCGTACAGTTCCCAGCGCGACACCGGCGCGCCCGCCACGCCCGCCGCGAACACGCCCGGCGCCTTTTCCAGCATCTTGAGCGTCATATAGCCGCCATAGGACCAGCCATAGGTCGCGATCTTGTCCGGCGCGACGAAGGGCAAGGTCTTGAGATAATTCGCGCCGGCAATCTGGTCGTCGACCTCGACCGATCCCATCGCGCGATAAATCTGGTTCTCGAACGCCTTGCCGCGTTCGGGCGATCCGCGATTATCGATCTCGAACCAGATCCACCCCTGATCGACCAGATATTGGCGCAGCGCCCCGCCCCATGCGCGGCGCACGACCTGGCTGCCCGGCCCGCCATAATGCGAGAAGAACACCGGATAGCGCTTGCCCGGCTCCAGCTTGGGCGTGATCATGTTCCAGTGCAGCACCGACCCGTCGGCCGCCTTGATCTCCCCGAACTGCGTCGGGCGATGGCTGGCGACATAGGGCGCGTAGGGGTGATCGCCGCTCAGCGCATTCTCGTTGATCCACGCGATCCGCTTGGCCGACGTATCCGCCAGATAGGTCTGCGCCGGCTGGTCGGGGTTGGAGCGGGTGACGATCAGCCGCGACGCCTTCCCGTCCATCGACGCGCCGTAGGACCAGCCCGCCTCGGTCATCCGCGTGACCGCGCCGGGCTTGGACAGGTCGACGCGGTATAGCTGCCGCTCCAGCACATCGTCCTTGTTGGCGAGGAAATAGACGCGCCCCTTCGCCTCGTCGACGCCCGCCAGATCTGCGACCATCCATTTGCCGCTGGTCAGCTGCGTCCACTTGCCTGCCTGCCAGCGGTACAGATGGCCGTACCCGTCGCGCTCCGACCACCAGATGAGACTCCCGTCCTTCATCATGTGATAGGCATCGGACAGGTTGATCCAGCTCTTCGGTCCCGATTCTTCGGTGAACAGCACGGTCGAGCGACCGGTTGTCGGATCGACCTTCAGCATGTCGAGCCTGGTCTGCGCCCGGTCCTGCCGCTGGACCAGCAGCGCCTTGCCATCCGGCGTCCAGTCGACCCGCGCCAGATAGATGTCGGGATCGGGGCCCAGGTCAACCTTCACCCGGCCCGACCCGTCCGGCTTCATCACATACAGGTCGACCAGCACGTTGGGCGTGCCCGCCTTCGGGTAACGCTGCTGATAGATGCTCGTCCCCTCGGCACCGATCGCCGAGCGGGTGACGATGCCGACCGGCGCCTCGTCGAAGCGCTGCACCGCGACCAGCCGGTCGCCCGGCGACCACCAATAGCCGGTACGCCGTCCCATTTCTTCCTGCGCGACGAACTCCGCCTCGCCGAAATGGACATTATCCTTGCCTTCGGTGGTGAGCGCGGTTTCCTTGCCGGTCTTCAGGTCCAGCGCCACCAGGTTCTGGTCGCGTACGAAGCTGACATAGTTGCCCTCCGGGCTGACCACCGGGTTCAGCTCGCCGCTCTCGCTGTTGGTCAGCCGGCGGACCTGGCCGTCGATCGTCGCGAGATAGAGGTCGCCGTCCAGCGGCACGAGGATCGACTTGCCATCGGGCGCCCAGTCATAGGCCAGGATGCCGCGCTTGCCGGTCAGCGAGCGGTCGCGCTCGCGCTGCATCTTTTCCGCTTCGGACAGCGCCGCACCGGTGCCGACCTTCTTGGAATCGACCAGCATCCGCCATTCGCGGGTGGTCGTGTCCATCGCCCACAGATCGAACCGCTCGCGCTCGTCCGCCCGATTGCGCAGCAGCGTGACGTACTTGCCGTCCGGCGACAGCTTCAAATTCTGCGGCTGGCTGCCGTTCAGGTCGGGGCTGGCGAACACCCGCTCCAGAGTCAGCTCGCCGGCCCTTGCCGGATTGCCGGCGGCCGCTGGCTGGGCCGGTTCACTCGCCATCCCGGCCGTTCCCATTGCCAGCAACGCTGCGCCCATCAACCATTTTACCATAGTGCCCCGTATCCTTGCCCGGCACGTCCGCGCCGGTCGTATCGGTTGTTATCGCTTGGGGGACGGCGGAGGTAAATGGCTGAATTAGGCGGGTCGCGGACCGGTCCTACCAATGCCGTACCCCCGCGCAGGCGGGGGTCCAGGGTCACAGGCGCGGGCCGTGGTCAGCTTGGCTCCGGATTCCCGCCTGCGCGGGAATGACGGAACGCCCTACATCGTCTCGCCGGGATCGACGCCCCACAGCCGCGACTGTTCGACATAGCCCCCGCGCCCCTTCACATCGAAGAAGCACCATGCGCCATTGCATCGCGACAACCGCCCGACGACCCCCGGCGCGGCGCGCCACACCACCGCCGCCCCCGCCTGCGGCGACGCGCGCAGTTCGACCACCTCGCGCCCGACAAAGCCGGTGCGCCGGTCGCTCAGCAGCCCGACCTGCAACCATCCACGCGTGCCGTCCGGGTCCTCGACCCGGCGCCAGTCCTGATAGATGTCGAGCACCTTGATCGGCATGTCGGCGCGGCGATAGACCCACTGGGTCGGATAATTCTTGCCCGGCCCGCTGCGCATCCGCGCCTCGCCCGCGGCGATCGACGCATAATAGGGCGTCTTGCGGCGCTGCGCATCGGCCGCTCCCGTCGCAACCACCGTCAGCACCGCCGCCACCGCGATCGATCGCCCGCCCAAGCGCATGATATTGTCCCCGAATGTCTGTCGCTTGACGATACAGGCCAGGGACAGACAGCCGGGGAGAATATCGTCCGCTTGGACGGGCGATCTATCGCGGTGGCTGCGGGGCGGACGGGGGCGGCGAGGGATGCGGGCGTGGGGCAGCGCCGCAGAACGCGCGGGGAGGCGGCGGTGGAGGTGGGCGAGGGTTGATATGGCAGGAGACGGGACAGCTGTTGAA
>NZ_QQWV01000117.1:0-548 GCF_003951715.1 Sphingomonas sp. ABOLH
GCGTTCGAGACCGGGCAGCGCGTCGCGCGCGCCGGCCGGCTCCTTCGGGCGACGCGACCGGGCTGAATGCTTCCGCTTGACGTTTCGATATTTCGAGAATATTCGAATCATTGAAACGTCGGAGACCAGCCATGAAGCGCCTTCACCTGCACGTCAGCGTTCCGGAGATCGAACCGGCGATCGCCTTCTACACCACGCTGTTCAACGCCTCGCCCACCGTGGTGAAGGGCGATTATGCGAAGTGGATGCTCGACGATCCGCGCGTCAATCTCGCCATCTCCTCACGTGCCCGCGCCACCGGGATCGACCATGTCGGGGTCCAGGTCGACAGCGCCGCGGAACTGGGCGAGCTTGCCGGACGGCTCAAGGCCGCGGGCGCGCAGACCTTCGATCAGGAAGCGACCACCTGCTGCTACGCCCGGTCGGACAAATCGTGGGTGACCGACCCCGCCGGAGTGCGCTGGGAAACCTTCTTCACCCATGGCGACGCCACCGCCTATGGCGAGGACGAGGTGATCCCCGACGCCGCCAGCGCCTGCTGCACGCCC
>NZ_QQWV01000118.1:0-536 GCF_003951715.1 Sphingomonas sp. ABOLH
CACCACATCCGCTCGGCGCGCCACGGCGATGTCAATTTCGGGTTGTTTACCTCGCTTTGGGACGTGCTGCTCGGGACAGCACGTTTCTCCGGACCTCCGATCCGGGCCGGAGATATCGGCATTGACGGTCGCCCCGATTATCCGCGCGGCTATGCCGCGCAGCTGGCCGAACCGTTTACGGGGCGATGAGCGGCGCGGGCGACCTCGCCCGGCCGCACATCGGGAAACTGCGGTCGGATCAGGAGCGGCTCATCACCGCGATGATCCGCCGCGGGACACCACATCCAACGCCGCCCGGATCCTCATATTCTGGTTCGATTGAGTCGAAGCGCGTTCGCGACAACGCTCACTGACGACAGCGCCATCGCAGCAGCGGCAATGATCGGTGAAAGCAGGATACCGAACCACGGGTAGAGCACGCCTGCAGCAATCGGTACGACAGCCGCATTATAGACGAACGCGAAGAACAAATTCTGGCGGATGTTGGAAATGGTCGCTTAGCTGAGAAGCAGCGCCTTCACGATCCGGCACAGATG
>NZ_QQWV01000119.1:0-528 GCF_003951715.1 Sphingomonas sp. ABOLH
GCATAGAGCGATTCAAGCGCTCGGTAATGCGCCTCGGCCCCAACCGGTTCAGGCGGCTGCGTCACGCGACTCCGTCCCCGCGAGCAGCGCGTAGAGCGCGTCTGCCGATCCGGCCCCGCGCAGCTTGGCGGTGAAGACGCGATCGCGCAGCCGTCGCGAGACCCGCGCCAGTGCCTTCAGATGCTCGCCCCCCGCATCGGGGGGAGAAAGCAGGGCGAAGACCAGATCGACCGGCAGATCATCGACCGAGGCGAAGTCGAGCGGCTTGTCGAGCCGGATGAACAACCCGCGCACGCCCGCAAGCCCGGCGATCTTGCCATGGGGAATGGCGATTCTGCCGCCAAAAGCGGTCGAGCCGCGCTTCTCGCGCGCCGCCAGCTGCTTGGTCACCTCGCCGGCAGCGAGGCCATATGTGTTGGCCGCGGCCTTGCTGATCAGCCCGAAGAGTTTCTTATTGCTGCACGTCGGGGTTCCCGAGCGCACGAGAGAAGAGGCAAATACGGATGCCGTCTTCAGCTTATAACAAAA
>NZ_QQWV01000013.1:0-91412 GCF_003951715.1 Sphingomonas sp. ABOLH
TCGGAACGGGCAAGCGTGCGCAGCATCGAGCTGTCCTGAATGGCGGCGGTCGACACCTGTCCGTCGATCAGCGTGGCGCGCAGATAGTCCTGGCGCGGGCCGTTGGCGGGGAGCGGGTGGGCGAGCGCGAGGACGCGGGTCTGGGCTTCGGCGACGGGGAGGAGGGTCATGCGCTTGGCCTTATGGCTTACAGGGCGGGTGGCAGTCACTCTTCGTCACCTCGGACTTGATCCGGGGTTCCGCTTTCTCTCTCGATAGAAGTAAGAAGCGGGACCCCGGGTCAAGCCCGGGGTGACGTTGGGGGTGGGGTTGGTTGTGCGTTCGCCGTGGTCTGCTCGATGGTCGATAGAATGTGAGCCGCGGTCGATCGATTTTCTCGTCGTCATTCGCGCGAAGGCGGGAATCCATAGGCGCTGGCAGTGAGGATTATCAGCGGCGTTGCGTCTATGGATCCCCGCCTTCGCGGGGATGACGATAATGGGGGTGCTCAGCCTCTTACCCAGTCTCCCGACTTGCCGCCCTGCTTTTCCAACAGGCACACGCCGTCGATCACCATCGCCTTGTCGATCGCCTTGGCCATGTCATAGATGGTGAGGAGTGCGGTAGAAGTAGCTGTCAATGCTTCCATTTCCACGCCGGTCTTGCCGTCGGTGGCGGCGGTGGCGGTGACGCGGATCGCGTCTTCCTCGAACGCGAAGTCGACCGAGGCCTTGGTCAGTGGCAGGGGGTGGCACAGCGGGATCAGGTCGCTGGTGCGCTTGGCGGCCATGATGCCGGCGACGCGGGCGACGGCGAGGACGTCGCCCTTCTTTACCAGCCCGTCGCGGATCGCGGAGAGGGCGTCCGGCGACATGGCAATGCGGCCGGTGGCGACGGCGACGCGGCGGGTCGGGGTCTTGTCACCGACATCGACCATGCGGGCGCTGCCATCGGCGTCGAGATGGGTGAGGCTCAAGCGATCATCGCCCGCGTCGCAGCCTCGACATCGGCGTGCCGCATCAGCGCCTCACCGATCAGGAAGCAGCGGACGCCGTGCTGCGCCATCGCGTCGAGATCGGCACGCGACGTGAGGCCGCTTTCGGCGACGAAGGTGCAGCCGGCGGGCGCGTGGCCGACCAGTTCATAGGTTCGCTCAAAACTGACCGTGAAGTCCTTCAGATTGCGGTTGTTTACGCCAATCAGTCGCGACTTCAGGTTCAGCGCGCGGTCGAGTTCGGCGCGGTCGTGGACCTCGACCAGCACGTCCATACCGCGTTCGATCGCTGCCGCCTCGATCTCCGCCATCTGGGCGTTGGAGAGCGCAGCGACGATGATCAGGATCGCGTCGGCACCCAGCGAACGGGCCTCGGCGACCTGCCAGGGGTCGACGTTGAAGTCCTTGCGCAGGACCGGCAGGTCGCATGCCTGCCGGGCGGCGACCAGATAGTCGTCGGCCCCCTGGAAATACTCGACATCGGTCAGGACGGAGAGGCAGGCGGCACCGCCGGCCTGATAGGCGCGGGCATGGGCCGGGGGATCGAAATCGGGGCGGATCAGGCCTTTGGACGGGCTGGCCTTCTTGATCTCGGCGATCAGCGCGTGGCCGGGCTTGGCGTCGAGGGCGGCGCGAAAGCCGCGTGGCGCCGTTTGCTCGGTCGCGCGGGCGTCGAGGGCGGCGATGCTGGCGCGGGCACTGCGGTCGGCGACCTCGGCGCGCTTGGTGGCGAGGATTGTGTCGAGCATCGTCATGCGTAGGCGATCCATTGGTCGAGCAGGCGGTCGGCCGCGCCCGAATCGATGACCTCGGCGGCGCGTTCGGCGCCGTCGCGCAGGTCGGTGGCGGTGTCGGCGATCAGCAGCGCGGCGGCCGCGTTGAGTAGGACGGCGTCGCGATACGGGCCTTTTTCACCGCGCAGCAGGGCGCGCAGGGCTGCGGCGTTATGGACCGCGTCGCCGCCGCGGATCGCGCTGATCGGATGGCGGGTGAGGCCGGCATCCTCGGGCACGATGCGGTCGGCCATGGCCATGCCGACCGGCACGACGATGGTCGGACCGGCGCCGGAGATTTCGTCCAAGCCCTCCTCGCCCGACACGATCAGCGCGGTTTCGGCGCCCAATAGCTCCATCGCCTCGGCATAGACGGTCGCGTAATCGGGGCGGGCGATGCCGATCAGCTGGCGGGTGGTGCGCGCCGGATTGGCGAGTGGGCCCATGAGGTTAAAGATGGTGCGCCGCCCGATCCGCTGGCGGATGGGGGTGATGCGCTTCATCGCCGGATGATGGTTGGCGGCGAAGAGGAAGGCGATGCCGATGTCGTTCAGCGTCGACTCCGCCAACGCACCCGCCGCCCCCATGTCGAGCCCGAGCGCTTCGAGGGTGTCGGCGGCACCGGCCTTGCTGGAGGCGGCGCGGTTGCCGTGCTTGGCGACCGGTACGCCGCTGGCTGCGACGACGAGGCTGACGGCGGTGGAGACGTTGAGGGTGTGGTGGCCGTCGCCGCCGGTGCCGCAGACGTCGATCGCACCCGCCGGGCCGTTTATCGGGATCATGCGGTGGCGCAGCGCGCGGGCGGCCTCGGCAATCTCGATGCTGGTTTCGCCGCGGATGGCGAGGTCGGTCAGGAAGGTGGCGATGGCGTCGTCGGATACCGTGCCGTCGAGGATCGCGGCGAAGGCTTCGGCCGCGCTCTCGTGGCTGAGCGGCGTCGAGGGGTCGGGGAGCAGCGTGGTGACGGTCATGCCGGCACCGTCGCGGCGATGCCGGCGTCGTTCAGGAAATTGGCGAGCATGGCGTGGCCATGTTCGGTGGCGATGCTTTCCGGGTGGAACTGCACGCCGTGGATCGGCAGGGCGCGGTGGCGGAAGCCCATGACGCTGCCGTCCGACGCGGTGGCGTTGACCGCCAGCGTATCGGGAATGTCGGTGACGATCAGCGAGTGATAGCGGGTCGCGGTGAAGGGCGTGGGCAGGCCGGCAAAGACTCCGGTGCCGTCATGGTCGATCGGCGAGGTCTTGCCGTGCATCAGCCCGCCGCGCACGACTTTCCCGCCGAAATGCTGGCCGATCGCCTGGTGGCCTAGGCACACGCCGAGCAGCGGGCGCTGCGCATCGGCACAGGCGGCGACGAGGTCGAGCGAAACCCCTGCTTCGGTCGGGGTGCAGGGGCCGGGCGAGATCAGGAAGCCCTGCGCGTTGCTGGCCAGCGCCTCCGCCGCGCTCAGGTTGTCGTTGCGTTCGACGCGGACCTCGACACCCAGTTCCATCAGGTAATGGACCAGGTTCCAGGTGAAGCTGTCGTAATTGTCGATGACGAGGATCATGGCACCGCCATAGCGTCCTGCGGGCGCGGTGCAACGGCCACAAAAGCTCATGCGTTCAGGTGCTGGTCATCGGGGCGGTCCGCTTAGTGGGTGGCTTGCAGGAGATACGGGTATGGCGCGTTGGGTTTTGGCGGGACTGGCATTGGCGTTCGCGGCGCCCGTGCTGGCGCAGGATGCCCCCGCCGACCCGCCGCAGCGCGTGCGCAATGCCACCGTCTATGGCGACGAAGCCTGTCCCAAGCCGAGCAGCGACGACGAGATCGTGGTGTGCGCGCGGCTGGGCGAGAATGAGCGCTATCGCATCCCCAAGCGGTTCCGGAACCCGCCGGACAAGTCGTCGGCGGGTGCCAGCTGGGCGATGCGGGCGGACAGCGCGATGGAGGAGGCGCGGATCGGGCGGCCGAACAGCTGTTCGGTGGTCGGGACCGGCGGGCAGACCGGCTGTACCCAGGCGATGCTGCGCCAATGGTTCGCGTGGCGCCGCGACCAGCAGGCGCAGGAACGCGCCATTCCGTAACGGATCAGGCCGCGTCGCTCACCCGGCCGACGTCGGGGCCGTAGCGCCGCAGCCGGCCCGAACGCTTCGCGGCGTAGAGCGCGGCATCGGCGCGCTGGCGCAACTGGTCGAGGGTGTCGGCGTCTTCGGGAAAGCAGGCATAGCCGAGGCTCGCCCCGACATTGGCGCGTGCGGTGTCGTCCATCGCATAGCTGCGCGCGGACAGGGCGTGGTGGAGCCGTTCGGCCAGTCGCCCGGCGTCGGCGACGGTCAGGCCGGTGACCGCGACCAGGAACTCGTCACCGCCCAGCCGTGCGATCAGCGCCTCGTCCGGAGCGGCCTGGCGCAGGCGTTCGGCGACCTCGACCAGAACGCGGTCGCCCGCGGCGTGGCCGTAGCGATCGTTGACCGGCTTGAACCGGTCGAGGTCGATACAGTGGAGCGCCAGCGAGCCCTGCGGCGCATTCATCATGCCGCGCAGGATATCGTCGAGGCGCTGGCGGTTGACGAGGCCGGTTAGCGGGTCGTGGCCGGCGAGGTGGCGATGCTGTTCCGCGACCTGCAGCGACAGCGAAAGCATCCGCCCGAAACTGCCCAGCAGCGCCCGCACGCCGATGAAGAACGGAATGGTCATCGGCAGCAGCAGCCACAGCAATGGATCGCCGGACATCGCGAGGCCGAGCTTGAACGGCAGATCGCACAGCATCACCATCAGGGTGGCGAGGCGCGGCATGGCATAGTTGCGCGCGCAGATCGGTGCGGTCAGGCCGAGGATGAAGGCCATGGTGACGATCAGCAACGGTTTGTCGTCGGTCAGGGCGATGGTGAACGCCATTACCCCCTGCAACGCCGCCCAGGCGATCGACCAGCGGATCGCCGGATCGATCGCAGGCACGTGTCCCGCGCTATCGGCGCGGCGGGCGCGAAAGATGGTGCGCAGCCGCACGCCGAGCACGACGATTTCGCACAGCACCAATATCCAGAAGATCGACTGCCCGGTGCGCAGTGCAGCAGTGACGCTGACCATCAGGCTGGCCAGCGCGGCCATGACGACGACCGACGGCGTGGCCAGCACGGCGGCATAGACGGAGGGCCGCGCCGCGTCGGGAACCGGCACGACGGGATCGCCAAGCCATGCGAGCGCCGGGTTACCGCCGGCGAGGCGCGCCTGTCGCTGATGGTTCATGCCGTTGATCCCGAACGCGGTCGATCAGACGGGATAGCCGGTAATTAACTGTAATTTCGTTAATTCGCCTTGCCCGTCCGGCGGCAGCGGTCGGAACAATAGACGACATTGTCCCAGTCGCGCGCCCATTTCTTGCGCCATGCGAACGGGCGTTCGCACACCGGACAGACTTTGGTGGGAAGGTCGCGCTTGGCGACACCCTGCGGCATCAGCGGGGGCAGCGGTCGAGGAAGGTGGCGACCTGTTGCAGGTCGACCGAGCGGTCGAGATAGGTCTGACCGATGCCGCGCGCGAGCAGGAACGGCAGCGTGCCGCCCTCCCGCTTCTTGTCGTGCAGCATGTGGCCGACCAGCGTTTCGCCAGAGGCAGTGATACCGGCGGCGGCAATCCCGTCGGGCAGGCCGGCGTCGCGCAGATGCCGCGCGACCCGATCCGCATCCTCGGCGCGGCACAGGCCCTGTTCGGCGGAGAAGGCGAAGGCGAGCGCCATGCCGGCGGCGACCCCCTCACCATGCAGCAGCGATCCGTCGAAGCCGGCTTCGGCCTCCAGCGCATGGCCGAAGGTGTGGCCGAGGTTGAGCAGCGCTCGGGTGCCGGTCGTCTCGCGCTCGTCGGCGCCGACGATCCTTGCCTTGGCCGACACGGAACGGGCGATGGCATGGGCGCGGGCCAGCGGATCGCCGAGCAGCAGCACGGTGCCGTTCGATTCGCACCACGCGAAGAAGTCGGGATCGTCGATCAGGCCGTATTTCACGACCTCGGCATAGCCGGCGCGGACTTCGCGGGGCGGCAGCGTGTCGAGCGTGGTCGGGTCGATCAGCACCAGTGCGGGCTGATGGAACGCGCCGACCAGGTTCTTTCCGGCGCGGGTGTTGATCCCGGTCTTGCCGCCGACCGACGAATCGACCTGTGCCAGCAGGGTCGTCGGCACCTGTACGAAGCCGCAGCCGCGTTTCAGGATCGATGCGGCGAACCCGACCAGATCACCGATCACGCCGCCGCCCAGCGCGACGATATGGTCGCCGCGCTCGACACCCAGCGCCAGCAGCGAATCGAGCAGCAGTTCCAAGGTCGCCCAGCTCTTCGAGCCTTCGCCCGCCGGAATCTCGATCGCTTCGCTGGCGATGCCGGAGGCTGTCAGCGACGTGCGCAGCGTGGCGAGGTGCATCGGCACCTGCGCATCGGCGACGATCACCATCCGCCTTCCGCGCGCGATCGGCCCCAGATAGTCCCCGGCCCGCGCCAGCACGCCGTCCTCGATCACGATGTCGTAGCTGCGGTCGCTCAAGGGAACGGTGATGACGGTCATTGGCCGATGGCTTTCAGGATGGCGGAGACGGTGGCGTCGTGCGGCGCGTGCTGGCTGACGATATGGATCGGCGCAAGGGCGTAGACGGGGTTCCGGACGCGGGCGAGTTCGGTCAGTACCTTTTGCGGGTCCTTGCCGCGCAGCAACGGGCGGGTGTCGCGGCGGCGGACCCGTTCGGCAAGCACGGCGGGCGAGGCGTCGAGCCAGATCGCCAGCGCCTGTCCCAGGATCAGTTCGCGGGTTTCGGGCTGCATGAACGCGCCGCCGCCGGTCGCGATCACCTTGGGCGAGCCATCGATCAGCCGGGCGATGACCCGCCGTTCGCCGTCGCGGAAATGATCCTCGCCGAAGCGTTCGAAGATTTCGGCGATGGTCATGCCGGCGGCATGTTCGATTTCGTTGTCGGCATCGACGAAATCGAGCTTCATCCGCTGCGCCAGGCGGCGGCCGACGGTGGATTTGCCCACGCCCATCAACCCGACCAGCACGATCGGGCGGCCGGTCCAGCGAGGGGCGGGGTGGGGCAGGGAGTCTTGAATTTGCAGCATTGCGGGAGGGGCTATACAGCCGCCCCGCCGATCGGGCAAAAGGCGCGTCGCCGTCTTTTTCCTGGCCAAAATATTCGGGACGATTTGATCCATGTCGCGTTCGCTTGTCATTCTTCTCGTCGTCCTCGTCGCGCTGGTCGCGGGCATGTTCGTTCTGGCGGGACGTTCGACCGAGCAGCAGCCGACCCAGATCGAAAAGGCGGTCTCGCTTGAAAACCTCGCCAACTGACCGGTTGCGCGTCGGGATCGCCGCTGCCGCGCTGATCGCGGTCGCGGTGCCGGCGATCGGACAGGACGTGCCCGAATCGCTGTTGCCGCCCGGCTTCGGCGATGCGCCGGCCCCTGCACCCACGCCGACCCCGCGCGCCAGCCCGCGCCCGACCGCGCCCGGCGCGCCGAACTTCGCGCCGGCCGCGCCGATCGTGCAGCCCTTGCCGGGCGTGCCCGGCGTCCCGGGGGGGACCCCGACGCCGCAGCCCAGCGCGTCCGCGACGCCGAGCCCGATCAGCCCAGAGGCGCTTCGGCAATATGAACTGCCGGATTATGCGCGCCGTTCGACCGCCAGCATCGGCATCGCCGGACGGGGCGGGGCGTTCGACGGCAAGGCCTTCGGCACCGGCGACGGGCCGTGGCTGCAACGGATCATGCGCTCGCTCGATGCGCCGGTCGTCTCGCGCTGGGTCTCGATCGGGCTGCGTCGCGCGCTGGTGTCCGACACCGCCACCCCGGCGGGCGTCGATGGCGCGGACTTCGCCGCCGAGCGGGCATGGCTGCTGGTGCGGATGGGCGAGGCGGCACCGGCCCGCGCGCTGGTGCAGTCGGTCGATATCGACAACTATACCCCCAAGCTGTTCCAGATCGCGATGCAGGCGATGCTGGCGACCGGCGATCCGGGCGGGCTGTGTCCGCTCACCGCACCGGCGATGCAGGTGTCGAACGAACGCGGCTGGCGACTGGCCAATGCCATCTGCCTCGGCCTGAAGGGCGAAGCGCGCGAGGCCGGGCGGATCGTCGATCAGGCAAGGCGGCAGGCGCCCGGTGGCGGCGCGATCGACGTGGCGCTGGCGGAAAAGCTGGTCGGCAAGGGCGCGCAGGGCCGCCGCGCCGCGACGATCGAATGGGATGGCATCGACCGTCTGACCGCATGGCGATACGGCATGGCCGCCGCCAGCGCGACGCCGGTGCCCGCCGGGCTGTTCGGCGGGGTCGGGCCGCAGGTCCGCTACTGGCATGCCACCGCGCCGCAATTCGCGCCGAACGTCCGGCTGGCGGATGCCGATCTGGCCGCTGCGCAGGGCGTGTTGTCCAGCGAGGCGCTGGTCGACCTCTATGCCCAGCTGTCGAGCGACGAGGATGCGACGAGCACGCAGACCGCGCTCGCCACCGACCTTCGCACCGCCTTTACCGGGAACGATGCGGGGCGGCTGGCGATGCTGCGGCAGTTCTGGGAACCGGCAATCACCACCGAGCTGGGCTATGCGCGCCGGGTGCTGACCGCGCGGGCGGCGGCCATGATCGCGCCGGTCGCGGATCATGCGGGCGATGCCGATCAGCTGATTGCGTCGATGCTGACCGCCGGACTGGATCTGCCAGCGCTGCGGTGGCGCGGGATCGTTCCCGTCGGCAGCGACGGCTGGGCGATGCTGACGGTCGCCGATCCGATGGGCCGGTCGGTCGCGCCGGGTACGGTGTCGGACTATGCGGGGCAGAATGCCCGCAAGGGGCAGTTGCTGTTCGCGGCGCTGGCCGGGCTGGGGCGCCTGCCGCGCGACCAGGTGGCGGCGATGGCGCGCGACCTGAACGTCGCGGTCGGGGCGCGCAACGCGTGGACCGATGCGATCGACCGGGCGGGCGTGAATGGCGAGGGCGGCACGGTGCTGCTCCTCGCCGCGACCGGCATGCAGACCCGCGACTGGCGCGGGGTGCCGGCCGAGGCGCTGTTCCATATCGTCGCGGCACTGCGTGCGGCGGGGCGCGAGGGCGAGGCGCGGATGATCGCGGCGGAAGCGATCGCGCGGTCGTGATGGCGCCCGGCAGCGACCGGGTGCTGATCGACCGCTTTCTGGAGATGATGGCGGCGGAGGCGGGAGCGGCGCGCAACACGCTGTCCGCCTATCGCACCGACCTGTCGCTGGCGTCCGAGGTGTTGGGCGGGCGGCTGTCGGGGGCGGATACGCAAGCGATCGGGCGGCTGGCCGATGGCTGGGCGAGCCTTGCCAAGGCGACGGTCGCGCGGAAATCGGCGGCGCTCCGGCGGTTCTTCGCGTTTCTGGCGGAGGAGGGGCTGCGGGCGGACGATCCGGGGGCGGCCTTGCCCCGGCCGGGCACGTCGCGCGGATTGCCCAAGACGCTGTCGAGCCGCGACATCGATGCGATGTTCGCCGCGATCGACGCGCGGATCGCGCGGGTGCCGCCCGACCGTAACGACCTGCGCCTCTCGGCCCTGTTCGAGCTGCTCTATGGATCGGGCTTGCGCGCGACCGAGCTGGTGTCCCTGCCGCGCGGGATCATTGCGCCCGACCGGCCGTACATGATCCTGAAGGGCAAGGGCGGGCGCGAGCGGATGGTGCCGCTGTCGGACCGGGCGCGTGCCGCCGTGGCGCGGTGGCGGGCGCATGTCCCGGCGGACAGCCCGTGGCTGTTCCCGTCGGGCAAGGGGCATCTGTCGCGGATGCGGCTCTACCAGATCGTCCGCGCGCTGGCCGGGGAGGCAGGGATCGCCCCCGACCGGATCAGCCCCCACGTGCTGCGCCATGCCTTTGCCACCCATTTGCTGGAGGGCGGGGCGGACCTGCGCGCGCTACAGGCGATGCTGGGCCATGCCGATATTGCCACGACCGAAATCTACACCCATGTCGATGCTTCGCGGCTGGTGCAGCTGGTCGGCGAACTCCACCCGCTGATTGACGCCGGGCGGACACGGCCATAGGGCGCGGAACCATGGCTACCTTCCTTGATTTCGAAAAACCCATCGCCGAGCTGCAGGCGCGCATCGACGAACTGCGCGATACCGCCGCCGATGGCGAGCTGGACATCGCGACCGAGATCGGGCGGTTGCAGACCAAGTCCGACCGGCTGCTGCGCGAAACCTATGCGAAGCTGACCCCGTGGCAGAAGACGCAGGTCGCGCGGCATCCCGAACGCCCGCATTTCAAGCATTATGTGGCGGCGCTGGTCGAGGATTTCATGCCGCTGGGCGGCGACCGCGCCTTTGCCGACGATCAGGCGATCCTGGGCGGGATCGGCCGGTTTCGGGGCCGTAAGGTGATGGTGATCGGCCATGAAAAGGGCGACGACACCGCGACCCGGCTGCGCCACAATTTCGGCATGGGCAAGCCCGAGGGCTATCGCAAGGCGATCCGCCTGATGCAGCTGGCCGACCGGTTCGGTCTGCCGGTCGTCACGCTGGTCGATACGTCGGGCGCGTTTCCCGGCATCCAGGCCGAGGAGCGCGGGCAGGCCGAAGCGATCGCGCGCTCGACCGAAGCGGCGCTGAACCTGGGCGTACCGATGGTATCGGCGATTTTGGGCGAGGGTGGATCGGGCGGCGCGATCGCGCTGGCGGCGGGCAATCGCGTGCTGATGATGGAGCACGCGGTCTATTCGGTGATTTCGCCCGAAGGCTGTGCGTCGATCCTGTGGCGCACTGCCGACAAGGCACCTGAAGCGGCCGAGGCGATGCGGGTGACGGCGCAGGACTTGAAGACGCTGGGCGTGATCGACCGGATCGTGGCCGAACCGCTAGGTGCGGCGCATCGCGATCCTGCCGCAGCGATCGCGGCGCTGGGCGATGCGATCGATGGCGAGCTGAGCGAACTGGCCGCGCAGCCGGCGGTCGCGCTCAGGCAGTCGCGGCGGCAGAAGTTCCTGGCGATGGGGCGGCTGTAACGGCGTTTGTCGCCAGTTACGCGGGCAAACAAAAAGGGCGGCGGGACCCCCGTCCCGCCGCCCTCTTCGCGATTGTGAAGTGTCTTACGACGCCTTCATGTTCGACGTGACGTTGCCGAAGGTCAGCTTCAGCTGGTTGCCGAGGCCCTGCATCGCGGCGATGGCGGCGACGGCGATCAGCGCTGCGATCAGGCCGTATTCGATGGCGGTCGCGCCCTTGCTGTTCTTCAGGAAGGTACGGATCTTCTGCATAATCTGCTCCATGGTTCTGCGTGCTTCAATTCCCGGTCGTTCGAAACCAGGTTCCGTTCGACAGGAGCAGAGTAACGGGAGCGCGGTTGACAAAAGTTTAAAGGAATCCTTGCGGAATCACTATGATGGTTAACCGCGCGGTCCGGTTTCGGTAACGTTGTGTGCCACGCCGTTCCACATGGCGCTGGTCGTCTTTCCCAATTGGGCGACGACGGCGATAAGGCCGATTACGATCAGCGCGAGGATCATGCCATATTCCACGGCGGTCGCACCGCGCCGGTCCCGCCACAGGCTGCGCAACGAGCGCAGAGTTGAACGCATGACGGATGACTCCTGTTGAACGTCGCCCCCATCCCTAAGCCCGACGAGGTTAAGAAAGTGTCGTCCAACCCGGCCCCGATATTACTGGTAACCGCCGCCGCGATGATCGACGCCGACGGGCGCGTGCTGGTGCAGCAGCGTCCGCCGGGCACGGCGATGGCGGGGCTGTGGGAATTTCCCGGCGGCAAGGTCGAACCGGGCGAGACGCCGGAGGCGGCACTGGTCCGCGAACTGGACGAGGAACTGGGGATCGTCGTCGATCACCAGTGCCTCGCCCCCGCCGCCTTTGCCAGCGAAGCGCTGGGCGAGCGGCATTTGTTGCTGCTGCTCTATGCGCTGCGCAAATGGAACGGCAGGCCGGTCGCGCGCCATGCGACCGCGCTGCAATGGCTGCGCCCGGTGCAGCTGCACGCGCTGCCGATGCCGCCGGCCGACCGTCCGCTGATCGGCCTGCTGGAGGCGTTGGTCTAGCGCGGTTCCGGCGGGCGGAGCGTGTCGGCGAGCGAGGCAGTGGCGCTGCCGCGACGGGCGGGTTGCGGCTGGCTGGGGGCGGGTGCCCAACCGGTCAGGTAGATGACCTCGAATTGTTCCGCCGTACGGCCATCGGCATCGGCACGCTCGGCAAAGGCGGATGCGGCGCCCATGAGGCCCGCCCGGCCGAGCGGGGCCGGCTCCAGCAGCCCGGTCGCCCCCATGCCGCGCAGGTCGTCGACCAGCTTGCCCAGTCCCGAATAGCGTACGGTCAGCGTCTCCGAATCGGCGACCGGCAGCGCGAAGCCGGCGCGGACCAGCAGGTCGCCGGCCGATCGCAGGTCGATTTGCGGATGGACCCGGGCCGCCGGGCGATCCGCCTCTGCGGCCAGCAGTGACTGGCGCAGGGTGGCGAGGCTGTGGCCCCCGGTAAAGGCGGCGAGGAACAGGCCGTCGGGGCGCAGGCTGCGGCGGATCAGCGTCAGCGCGCCGGGCAGGTCGTTGACGCTGTCGAGCACGCCGACCGAGACCACGAGGTCGAACGCGCCATCGGCGAAGGGCAGGCGATCCTCATCACCCTGCACGCCGCCCGCCGCACGGGCGAAGGCGAAACCGGGATCGAACCGCACCACGCGCGCGCCGGGCGGCGGGGTGAAGGCGGCGTCGGCGCATCCCAGGTCGAGCACGTCCGAAAAGCTGCGCGTCACCGCCTGCAACCGGTCCTCGACCCCCTCCAGCATATAGCGGTGGAGGAAGTCGGCGCGGGCGAAACCGGGCTGGGCGCGGTCGCGGTGGAGGCGGCGGCGCGGGCGGGCGAAAAGATCGGGGGCACTCACGCGGCGCCTTGTGCCGGGCGGCGGGCGCGGCGACAAGGGCAAGCGATGCGCCTTGCCACCATACCCGTCGCTGCGATCGCGCAACTGGTCGCCCTGGCACTGCCGCCGCGTTGTCCGGGGTGCGGGGTGGTGGTGGAGGCGGACCATCGTTTCTGTGCAGGCTGCTGGTCGGGGCTGCGGTTCCTGGGCGATCCGGCGTGCGCGGCTTGCGGGACGCCGCTGCCGATCGACCAGGGGCCGGGAATGCGCTGTGCGCCATGCCTGAGCCAACCGCCGGTGCATGACGGAGTGCGGGCGGCGGTCGCCTATGGCCCGGTGGCGCGCGACGTTGCGCTGAAGCTGAAATATGGCGGGCGGCTGGCATTGGCGACGACGATGGCGCGGCTGATGTGCCGGCACCTGCCCGACGATGCCGATTGCCTGATCCCGGTGCCGCTGCACCGGCGGCGGCTGTGGACGCGCGGCTATAACCAGTCGGTGCTGATCGCGACCGCGCTGGCGGGGATGCGCGGCGTACCAGTACTGCGCGATACGCTGCGGCGGACCCGCGCCACGCCGCCGCTGCGGGGCATGAACGGGCGGGCGCGGGCGAAAATGGTGCGCGGTGCCTTCGTCGTGGCCGATCCGGCGGTCGTGGCGGGAAAGCGAATCGTGCTGATCGACGATGTCCATACCAGCGGAGCGACGATCGATGCCTGTGCGCTGGCGCTGCGGCGGGCCGGCGCGGCGCGCGTCACGGCGCTGTGCTGGGCACGGGTCGTCGGAGCGGATGATTGACAAGGCGGCGGTGCGACCACAACTGGGACGCATGGCAAGCATCATCATCTATACCAAGGCGTTCTGCCCCTATTGCACGCGCGCCAAGCGGCTGCTCGATGAGAAGGGCGCCGCCTATGACGAGATCGATATTACCATGGGCGGGGCCAAGCGGCAGGAAATGCTGGCAAAGTCGAACGGCCGGACGACCGTGCCGCAGATCTTCATCGGCGACACCCATGTCGGCGGATCGGACGACCTTGCCGCGCTGGAGCGGGAAGGCAAGCTGGACGCGCTGCTGGCGTGACGAAGCTCGCCCTGCTGCAGATGACCGCCGGCATCGATCCCGATGCCAATGCGGCGGTGCTGGTCGATGCGATCGAACAGGCGGCGGGCGAGGGGGCGGTGATGCTGTTCACGCCCGAAATGTCCGGGCTGATCGACCGCGACCGCGAACGGGCAGCGGGGTCGATCGCCACCGAAGGTGAGGACCGGGTGTTGCACGCGGTCTGCGATGCGGCGGCGCGGACCGGCCTATGGGTGCATCTGGGGTCGCTCGCGATCCGGCGCGAGGATGGTCGGCTGGCCAATCGCGCCTATGTGATCGACGGCAGCGGCGCGATACGCGCGACCTATGACAAGCTGCATCTGTTCGACGTGACGTTGCCCAGCGGCGAAAGCTGGCGCGAGTCGGCGAGTTATGCGCCGGGCGAGCGCGCCTGTGTGGTCGCGACGCCGGCAGGGGCGATGGGACTGTCGATCTGCTACGACATGCGCTTTCCCGACCTGTTCCGGGCGATGAGCGATGTCGGGGCGACGATCCTGTCGGTGCCCGCCGCGTTCACCGTACCGACCGGACAGGCGCATTGGCATGTGCTGCTGCGTGCGCGAGCGATCGAGGCGGGGGCGTTCGTGGTCGCCGCGGCGCAGACCGGCCTCCATCAGGACGGCCGCGCGACCTATGGCCATTCGCTGGTCATCGACCCGTGGGGCAAGGTGCTGCTCGACATGGGCCAGGCGGCCGGGATCGGTTATGTCGACGTCGATCCGGAGCAGGTGACAGCGGTGCGGGCGCGGGTGCCGGTGCTCGACCATCGCCGGGCGATCCCGCCGGTCGAGATCGCCAAGTGATCGTTTTCGACCTGCGGTGCGGCAACGCGCATGTGTTCGAGGCGTGGTTCGCGTCGAGCGACGCCTATGCCGGGCAGCGCGAACGCGGGCTGATCCATTGCCCGATGTGCGACGACGCCCGAATCGAGAAAGCGGTGATGGCGCCGAACATCGCGCCCAAGGGCGACCGGCCGGCGGGGCCGCCGCCCGAAGCGATGAAAGCCGCGCTGGCGGCACTGGCGAAGGCGCAGCGCGAGGTTCTGGCGGGAAGCGAATGGGTCGGCACCGCCTTTGCCGACCGGGCGCGGGCGATGCATGTCGGCGACGCCGATCCGGCACCGATCCATGGCCAGGCGACGCGGGAAGAGGCGAAGGCGCTGGCGGAGGAAGGCGTGCCGATCGCGCCGCTGCCGCTGCCGGTGGTTCCGCCCGAGCGGGCAAATTAGGCCATTTTCCGCCAAACCGTCGCCCCGAAAGTCCATCCGTTTGCTTCGAGCGAAGGTTCGAGCCTGTCGAGAACCGTAGTCGAGAAGGGGGTGCCCCAGACATGAAGTTCTCGACGGACGCTTCTCGACAAGCTCGAAGCTGCTCGAACCGAACGGACTTATTGGCGGGCGGATCACGTCGTTGGCGCGGGCGGTTTAGCTTGTATCCGCCCGCCACGCGTTTGCTTCGACAGGCTCGAAGCTGCTCGAACGGAACGGATTCCCCGAGGGACGGTGGCAACGGTAAATCTGGTGGCCTCGGAGGGACTCGAACCCCCGACGCCCGCTTTAGGAAAGCGGCGCTCTGTCCAGCTGAGCTACGAGGCCAGGCGGTCGCTGTAGAATGCCCTCGGCCGCGACGCAATCGGGTCGATCAGCTGCCGCATTCCCAGCGCCCGCCGCGATAGACGCGTTCGCCGCCATCGGCGGTCCGCATGGTCAGCGTCGCGGGCCATTGCCGGGTCGAATCCGCCGCCGGATCAGCCCGGTCGGCGGGGCGTTCGACCGTGAACGACACTTGGTCGCCGGCAAGGATGCCGCCGTCCTCGACCGCCTCGCGGCCCGGCGTTGCGGCGGTGATCCGACGCAGGCGTTTGTCGAACCTGACCAGTCCGTCGCCCTGGTCGCGGACGAACAGCAGGACCGGGCCGCGCGGCACGGTGCGGAACGAACAGCCAGAGCCGAGCAACTCCTTTTCGGCGAAGTCGGCATAGACCATCGGCTGCAATTCCGGTGCTGCGTGGGGCGCCGGCGTATCGGGCAGCCCCCGTGCCGGAGGCGGCGCCGCCGCGAACTGGGCGTTCGTCGCCGGATCGACGCCTCCTACCGATCCGACCGGAAGCACGCCATCGGCCGCATTGGCAGCGGCGGGCGGGTCGGCCGAGCAGGCGGCAAGCGACGCTAGGCCAAGCAGGAAGGCGAGGGGGCGGATCATCGCGTTGCAACGTCCCGCGCGGCGCGGGCGTTCCGTCAGCCGCGCCCGATCAGCGCCAGCACTTCCTTGCGGCTGCGTTCGTCGTCGCGGAACACGCCCATCATCCGGCTGGTCGTCATGGTGACACCCGGCGTGCGCACCCCGCGCGAGGTCATGCAGCCATGCGTCGCCTCGATCACCACCGCGACACCGCGCGGGCGCAGGCCGTTCCAGATGCAGTCGGCGACTTCCGCCGTCAGCCGTTCCTGCACCTGCAACCGCCGGGCATAGCCGTGGAGTACGCGGGCAAGCTTCGAAATGCCGACGACATGGTCCTTGGGCAGATAGGCGATGTGCGCCTTGCCGACGATCGGCGCCATATGATGTTCGCAGTGCGACTGGAACGGAATGTCGCGCAGCAGCACGATCTCGTCATAGCCGCCCACTTCCTCGAACACGCGTTCGAGATGGTGTGCGGGGTCCTCCGCATAGCCCTGCGTATATTCCTTCCACGCGCGCGCGACGCGCAGCGGCGTGTCGAGCAATCCTTCGCGATCGGGATCGTCGCCGGTCCAGCGGATCAGGGTGCGGATCGCGTCAGCGACATGATCGGGAACGGGAATTTTGGGCGCGGGGCCGACCAGTTCGCCGCCATCGGCATCGTCGTTCGCGTCACACATGGTTCTGTTCCATTCCCGATCTTCGACTTTTTGCAGCCGACCGGGGCGATCCCCTGCGGCGCCGTACTGTGGCTTCCATACCCGTTCGCCGATGAAAGCGTAGGTCGGATGCAGGTTGCCCGTTGACGCGGCTTAGATGCTTCGTCACCAAATGCAACATGCATAGCCGGACGATATCGGCAGCTGAGGAAGAGGGGATGCCATGAAGAAGTTCCATCTGCTGACCGCGACAGCCCTGTCCCTGGTCGCGGGCGCCGCGCCCGCGCTGGCGCAGACGACGCCGACCGCGCCGGTCGAGACGCCGACCGCGCCGGCTGCGCCCGGTGACGCTACGGCACAGGCCGATGACGATTGGGGGAACGAGATCATCGTGACCGCCAACCGCCGCGCCGAACCGATCCAGGACGTGCCGATCGCGGTCACCGCGGTCAATGCGCAGCTGCTCGACGATGCCGGCGTGCGCGATATCCGCGGCCTCGAACAGCTCGCTCCCTCGCTTCAGACGACGACCGGCCAGTCGTCGGCGACCGCGACCTCGCTGTCGATTCGCGGCGTCGGCACGGCAGGCGACAATCCCGGCTTCGAACCGGCGGTCGGCGTGTTCATCGACGGCGTGTTCCGGTCGCGCGCCGGCATCGCCATCGCCGAGCTGCCCGAAGTCGAACGAGTCGAGGTGCTGCGCGGGCCGCAGGGAACGCTGTTCGGCCGGAACACCTCGGCCGGCGCGCTGTCGGTG
This sequence comes from Sphingomonas sp. ABOLH, assembly GCF_003951715.1. Lineage (NCBI taxonomy): Bacteria > Pseudomonadati > Pseudomonadota > Alphaproteobacteria > Sphingomonadales > Sphingomonadaceae > Sphingomonas > Sphingomonas sp. ABOLH. Next base: position 17,286 of record NZ_QQWV01000013.1, read on the forward strand.
ACGACCGCCATGCCGAAGTTCGACCTGGGCGGCTATGTCGAGGGCGAGTATGGCAATTTCAACGCCTATGAGCTGAAGGGCGCGCTGACCGGGCCGGTCAGCGAACAGCTCGCGCTGCGCGTCGACGGCGGCTATCGCAAGCGCGACGGCTATATCGAGGACGTCAATTTGGACCGCGCGTTCAACGACATCAACCGCTGGTATGTCCGCGGTCAGGCGCTGTACGACACCTCGGCGTTCAGCTTCCGCCTGATCGGCGATTACTACAAGACCGACGAGCAATGCTGCGGCGTGGTCAGCGGCACGCGGGGGCCGACGGCCGCCGCGATCCAGGCGATCGCCGCGCAGCAGGGTCGCACCGGCATCTACACCGGCGCCCCGTCCGAGCGGAAGATGGCCGCCTCGCCCAACCGCGACTATAAGGAAGCGGTGCGCGACTGGGGCGTGTCGGGTGAGATCAACGCCGATATCGGTGAGTTGAAGCTCACCTCGATCAGCGCCTATCGCGACTTCCGCGTGCTACGGAACCAGGACATCGATTATTCGGGCATCGATCGCGCCTATCGCGATGGGTACAAGTCGTCGCTGCGCGATATCACGCAGGAACTGCGGTTACAGGGGCAGCTATTCGACGGGAAGCTCGATTTCCTCGTCGGCGGCTTTTACCTGAACGAAAAGCTGAACCTGCGCGACACGGTGCGGCTGGGCAACGATGCCAACCGCTATGTCGACACGCTGCTGGCGGGTGTGCTCGGCGCGCCGCCGTCGGCCGGCGGTATCGGGCGGCAGGCGCAGTTCTACGGCAGCTTCAACGTGCCGACCTTTACCCAGCTGGTGACGTCGCTGCGTGGCGGGGCGGCCCTGCCGACCGGGACCGTGCCGCTGTTCGGGCAACTGCTCTATGCCCAGAGCGCGGCGTTGCAGCAGGCGGCGCCTCCGGGATCGGCACTGTTCAACTATCTGAACACGCCGCTGACCCCGAACGTCGCGGGACAAGGCAACAATAACGACGATTTCCAGGTCGATACCAACGCCTTCGCGCTGTTCACGCACAACATCATCAACGTCAACGACAAGCTCTCGCTGACGCTGGGCCTGCGCTACAATTACGAGCGCAAGGAGCTGGCCGCGTCGATCAACAGCAATCCGGCGGCGTGCGGCTTCTTCCTCGGCAACGATCCGCGAGCGGTGACCTATCGCAACCTGATCCGTCAGGCGAGCCCGGCGCTGTTCCAGAACCTGTTTCTGCTCAGCTGCAATCCGGCGGTGTCGAGCGAGTTCAACGGCAATTACAGCCATGACCGGTCGGAAAGCCGCCTGACCGGCACCGCCAAGCTCGCCTACAAGTTCACGCCCGACGTGCTGGGCTATGCCAGCTATGATCGCGGCTTCAAGTCGGGCGGCTACAATCTCGACCAGGCGAGCTTCAACACTCGCGTCCTGGGCGGTGACGGCGCACAGGCGACCGATCTGGAGTTCGGCGCGGAAACGGTCGACAGCTACGAACTGGGCCTGAAGACCAGCGTGACGCGGCAATTCTCGTTCAACGCGGCGTTCTTCTACCAGAAGTTCAAGGGGCTGCAGTCGCTGATTTTCGCGGGCAACAGCTTCGTCGTGCAGAACGTGCCCAAGTCGACGGCGAAGGGCGTCGAGCTGGAATCGCTGATCCAGCCGATCCGCGAGTTGAGCTTCCGCCTGGGCTATACGCTGCTCGATGCGTCCTATGATGCCGACAACAATTTCGCCGGCACGCCGCTCCAGAACCAGAATGGCCGCCAGTTCCTGAACCAGCCGCGCAACGTCGTGACGGTCGCGGCGACGTGGACCCCGCGCCTGACCGACAACCTCAACGCGCTGTTCCATGTCGACATGCGCTACAACAGCGACGTGTCGATCGTCCGCGACGGCACCGGTGCGACGACGGTCGGCAATGACGGCTATCCGCTGCTGAACGGCAAGATCGGCGTTGCGACCGACGATCGCAGCAAGCAGCTGGAATTCTTCGTGGAGAATATCACCAACCAGTATTTCAACATTTCCGGCTTCGCGATCCCCGAACAGACCGGCACCTATGGCGTCTATCCCGCCATGCCGCGCTTCTACGGGGTGCGCGCCCGGTTCGGCTTCTGAGCCGGTCGGGACGGAAAATGACGGTCGCGGAGGAAATTTCGTGCGGTTGACGGTACGGTTTGTCGCAATTCCCCCGCGACAAGCGGTTCGGAACCTTGCATAACCATCGACCTGCCGCGCCCGCGAGGCGCGGTTTGCAGGGGGATTAGGAGGAATATTATGGCCAAGGAAACCACGACGACCGGCGGCGCCCGGGGCGGAATCGCGAAGCCGGTGACGCCGTCGGCCGATCTGGCGAAGATCACCGGTTCCGACCCGCTGCCCCGCAGCGAAGTCGTCAGCAAGATGTGGGAATACATCAAGAAGCACGACCTGCAGAATCCGAAGGACAAGCGCGAGATCCTGGCGGACGAAACGCTGGAAAAGCTGTTCGGCAAGAAGTCGTGCTCGATGTTCGAAATGAACAAGCTCCTCAGCGCGCACATGAAGTGACCGGTTGGCGCCGGACCCGGCGCCGCCTGTTCAGCGATACGCCGTCCGAAGGAGTGCCTTCGGACGGCGTTTTCGTTTCGTAACAAAGCGTTGCCGGCACGAAAACCGGAACGCGCTTGCCGTGTCATCGGTTATGTACGTATCGGACGAAAGTCCGAAACGGTCATCGGCCACCATAGGCCGAGGCCATCCGCAGCAGGACAAGGAGATAGGACATGACGTTCGGGTTGGTCGGGCTGTTGCTGGGAGCGGCGATGGCGGCACCGAATGGTGACATTGCGCACAGCGCACGGATCGATCACCGCACCGGTGCGGTACATTCCGACTATACCGCCGATGTGCAGGTGACCCATCAGCAGATCGGCACGGTCGGGGTCGGCGGTCGTCCGTCGACTCTGCGCTGCCTGTGGCGCGCGGGGCTGGTCGTCGAGCGGCAGGCGCGCCATGAGTCGGGATCGACGCTGGCGCGATCGTTCACCCATGACAAGGTGATCGAAGGCAGCCGGCCGGGCTGGTGCAGCGCACAGAAGACGGCGATCGCGCAGGAAGTCGCGAGCCGCAACGATGCGTTGCAGGCGCGACTGGTCCAGCTGGCACAGGAAGACCATCCGGTGCTCCATGCCGAGATCGACCGGATGCACGGGACGATGCAGGCCGGATGATCGGACGGATCGGATGGGGCGTCGCGTCGCTGCTGGTGACGGCAGCGGCGCAGGCGCAATCGCTGCCGTCGGTCGGCGTCGAGGCGACGACCGACGAACGGCGTCGCGGCTTGAGCTGGAGCGAGGGCAAGGCGTCGATTTCGGGCGATGCCGCGCTGACTTTGGGCATGATCGAACTCGATGCCCGCGTGTCGGCGCTGCGCGGGTCGGTGCGGCATGATGGCGCCGATGCGGTCGCCGATCTGGGTGCGGCGATCGTCACCGATGTCGGGCCGTTCCAATTGCGCGGGCGGGCGATCGGCCACGTCTTTGCCGGCGCGGAGCAGGGTATGGATTATGCCGAGTTCGGCGGCGACGCGCGCTACACGCTGGGGCCGGTCGAACTGACTGCCGGCGCGCTCTACGCCCCGCCGCAGCGTGCGATCGGGGGCAGCAACCTGTATCTGTCAGCACAGGCGGTGGCGGGCATTCCGATGACGCCGTTCACGTTGGTCGGCGGGATCGGACGGTCATCCGGTGCGGTCGATGATGCGCTGCGCGCTGACCGGTTGCGGCCGGGCGGGACCTATGTCGATTGGCGGCTGGGCGTGGAGCACACGACCGGTCCGCTGACGCTGGCGCTCGATTATGTCGGGACCGACCTGAACGACGATCGCGGGGTGACGTCGATCGGCGATCGACCGCATAGCGGCGACCGGATTCTGGGACGGGCGCGGTTCGCGTTTTGAGCTTGTGATAGCGCTGGGCCGATCCAGACCGCATCGTCACCCCGGACTTGATCCGGGGTCCCTCTTCTTCTTCGGCGGTTGATAAGAAAGCGGGACCCCGGATCAAGTCCGGGGTGACGGTGTGGGGTTTTACTGGTGTCGCGAACCTCATGTCGGGCGACCACCGACAAGTACTCGCCGGGGTTACTGACCACTACCACGTCGCGCTCGACCAAGTAACCGTATCCCCGCGCAGGCGGGGATCCAGAGCCAAGGTCGCAGAAGGTCGTGTTTGTGACCCTGGATCCCCGCCTGCGCGGGGATACGACGATGGACGGAGACTCAGTCCCGCATTGTCGCGTTGGCGGCACTCAAAGCGGCGCGGACGGTGGCGGTGGCGACGTCGCCATCGATGCCGACCCCGAATAACCGCCGTCCATCAGACAGGCTGCATTCGAGATAGGCCGCCGCCTGCGCATCGGCGCCATGGCCGATAGCGTGCTCGCTGTAATCGACCACATCCATGTCGATGCCGCCCTCCTCGCGCAGCGCGGCGAGCAGGCCCGACAACAGCCCGTTGCCCTTGCCCGAGATCGAACGTTCCTCACCATCCAGCCGGACACGACCGACGAAGGTACGCGGCGGGCCACCCCCGGGCGCATGGGTTTCGGCATAGTCGATCAGCGCATAGCGATCCTTACCCTGCGGCAGATAGGCGTCGTGGAACGCGGACCAGATGTCGGCGGCGTTGAGCTCGCGGCCCAGCCGGTCGGCCATCGCCTGCACATGGCGGCTGAAATCCGCCTGCAACCGCTTGGGCAGTTTCAGGCCCTTGTCCTGTTCCAGCACCCACGCCACGCCGCCCTTGCCCGACTGCGAATTGACGCGGATGACCGCTTCATAGCTGCGGCCGAGATCGGCGGGGTCGATCGGCAGATAGGGGACTTCCCACAGCCCGTCGTTGCGCACCGCCTGCGCCGCCATGCCCTTCTTGATCGCGTCCTGGTGGCTGCCCGAGAATGCGGTGAACACCAGATCACCGGCATAGGGCGTGCGCGGATGGACCGGCAGCTGGGTGCAGTAATTCACCGTGTTCACGACCTCGTCGATGTCCGAGAGGTCGAGCTGCGGATCGACGCCCTGGGTGTAGAGGTTCAGCGCGACGGTCACGAGGTCGCAATTGCCGGTGCGTTCGCCGTTGCCGAGCAGGCAGCCCTCGACCCGGTCGGCGCCCGCCATCAACCCGAGTTCCGCCGCCGCAACGCCGGTGCCGCGGTCGTTGTGGGTGTGGAGCGAGATGACGACGCTGTCGCGGTTCGGCACGTTGCGGCAGAACCATTCGATCTGGTCGGCATAGACGTTGGGCGTCGCCGCCTCGACGGTGGCGGGCAGGTTCAGGATAAGTGGTTTGTCCGGGGTCGGCTGCAGCACGTCCATGACCGCCGCGCAAACCTCGACCGAGAAATCCAGTTCGGCGGTCGAGAAGGTTTCCGGGCTATATTCGAAGCGCCAGTCGGTGTTAGGACGCTTGGACGCTTCGTCGCGCAGCACCTTCGCACCGTTCACCGCGATCTCGCGGACTTCTGAGCGTTCCATGCCGAACACGATCCGCCGCCACGCCGGGCTGACCGCGTTGTAGAGGTGGACGATCGCCTGTTTCGCGCCGTCGAGGCTTTCGAAGCTGCGCTCGATCAGGTCGCGGCGCGATTGCGTCAGGACCTGCACCCAGACGTCGTCGGGGATGCGATCCTGCTGGACGAGGCCCGAGATGAAGTCGAACTCGGTGGCACCGGCCGATGGGAACCCGACCTCGATCTCCTTCAACCCGACCTTTACCAGCAGATCGAAGAAGCGGTTCTTCTTCTCCGCGCCCATCGGGTCGATCAGCGCCTGATTGCCGTCGCGCAGGTCGGTCGACAGCCAGCGCGGGGCGGCGGTGATCGTGCGCGACGGCCATTGGCGGTCGGGCAGGTTCACGGTCGGAAAGGGGCGGTATTTGGTCGAAGGATCGCGCAACATGACGTCTCAGCCTGTCTTGGGCGCGCGGTGATTGCGCGCCAGTATCTGCCGGAAAGGGTGTGATACTCCCTCAGGGCAGGCGCACGCCGGTGCGATCCTGCCCTAAGGGCGGCTAAGTCGCAGAAGGATGCGGCGTCCGAACATGGCGGCTGTGTGGCGTGGCCCCGCGCAAATGTCCAGAGCCGATGCGGGCCGCAGGCGATTGCCCGCAACCCGCACGAAGGTCAGGCGGCGACGAACGCGGCGTTGATCGTCAGGTCGACCTTGTCCGACACGACCGGGGCAGCCATGCCGAGGCCGAAGTCGCTGCGGTTGATCGAGCCGGTCGCAGTGAAGCCGACATTCTTCTTCTTGTTCATCGGGTTCTCACCGGCGCCCATGAAGCGGACGGTCAGCTGGACTGGCTTGGTCTGGCCCTTGATCGTCAGGTTGCCGGCCAGCATCCAATGGTCGCCCATCGGCTGGACGCGGGTCGACACGAACTTCGCGGTCGGGTGGTTGGCGACGTCGAAGAAGTCCTTCGACTTCAGGTGCTCGGCGAATTGCGGGCTGGTGACGGTCAGCGACTTGGCGATGTCGAAATCGATCGACACCTTGGTCGCGGCCGGGTTCTTCGGGTCGAAGGTCGCGGTGCCGCCGGTCGCGCCGAACAGGCCGTCGAGCATGGTGAAGCCCATATGGTTCACGCGCCACGCGACCTGGGTGTGCGCGGTGTCGACGGTGTAGTTGCCGGCAGTCACGCGCGACTTGTCGGGGGCGCCCGGCATCTGGGCGACGGTCGGGGCAGCGACCGCGAACAGGGCGGCGGCGAGGATCAGGGGGGTGCGCATGGAAAGCTCTCCGGTTGAGGCGAAGTCGGAATGCCGCCGTTGTCGGGCGGGCCGGGCTTCGGGTCAAATACCGGATGCGAAACGATCGGTTTCGGTTTGGGTGCCGTGGGTTGGGCGGTGGGTACGTTGGTTGCCGTCATCCCGGCGAAGGCCGGGATCCACGGACGCGGGACAGTCGGGATTTATCGATACCACCCGACACCATGGATTCCGGCCTTCGCCGGGATGACGTTGGGGCAAGATCGCCGCCCGCCCGTCGGTCGCGGCAAAGCCGCGCTCCGAAGGGCGGGCTTTGTCGCACCGGCCGGTCTGGCGCGTGCCGACCGTAGCAGTGCTACGGTCAGGGCGCGCTGCGACTAGTTCTTGGTCTGATCGACCAACTTGTTCGCGCCAATCCATGGCATCATCGCGCGCAGTTCGGCACCAGTCTTCTCGATCGGATGCGCCGCCGCCTGCTTGCGCGCGGCCTTCAGCTCGGGCTGGCCGGCGCGGTTGTCGAGCACGAAGTTCTTCACGAAGCGGCCCGACTGGATGTCGGCCAGCACGCGCTTCATTTCCTTCTTCGTTTCGTCGGTGATGATCCGCGGGCCGGTGACGATGTCGCCATATTCGGCGGTGTTCGAGATCGAATAGCGCATGTTGGCGATGCCGCCCTCATACAGCAGGTCGACGATCAGCTTGGTTTCGTGGAGGCATTCGAAATAGGCCATTTCGGGGGCGTAGCCCGCCTCGACCAGCGTTTCGAACCCGGCCTGGATCAGGTGGGTCACGCCGCCGCACAGCACGGCCTGCTCACCGAACAGGTCGGTTTCGCATTCCTCGCGGAAGTTCGTCTCGATGATACCCGAACGGCCGCCGCCGACACCCGATGCATAGGCGAGCGCGATGTCGTGCGCGTTGCCCGACGCGTCCTGATGGATCGCGACGAGGCAGGGCACGCCGCCACCCTTCACATATTCGCTGCGCACCGTATGGCCTGGTCCCTTGGGCGCGATCATGATGACGTCGACATCGGCACGCGGCTCGATCAGCCCGAAATGGACGTTGAGGCCGTGCGCGAAGGCCAACGCCGAACCGGGCTTCAGGTTCGCATGGATGTCGTCGGCATAGATCGCGGCCTGATGCTCGTCGGGCGCGAGGATCATGAGGATGTCGGCCCATGCGGCGGCTTCCGCGTTCGGCAGCACCTTGAAGCCCGCACCTTCGGCCTTGGCGGCGCTCGCCGAACCGGGACGCAGCGCGATGGCGACGTTCTTCACGCCCGAATCGCGCAGGTTCTGCGCATGGGCATGGCCCTGCGAACCGTAACCGAGGATCGCGATCTTCTTGTCCGAGATCAGGTTCAGATCGGCGTCGCGATCATAATAGACACGCATGTGGGTTCCCTTTCGATAGGTTGGCGTCGTCCGGTTCGGCGACGCGAATGGATTCAGGCGGCCTCTCGTCCGCGGGCGATGGCGGCGATGCCGGTGCGAGCGACCTCGACCAGACCGACCTCGGCCATCAATTCGGTGAACTTGTCGATCTTTTCGATCGATCCCGTCACCTCGAACACGAAACTCGATACCGTCGCATCGACCACGCGGGCGCGATAGACCTCGGCGAGGCGCAGCGCCTCGATCCGATGCTCGCCGGTGCCGACGACCTTGACCAGCGCCAGCTCGCGTTCGACATGCGCACCCTGCACGGTCAGGTCGACGACCTTGTGCACCGGGACCAGCCGATCGAGCTGCGCGATGATCTGTTCCATCACCGACGGCGACGCGCTGGTGACGATGGTGATGCGGCTGACCGCCTTGTCGACGGTGATCTCCGACACGGTAAGGCTTTCGATGTTGTAGCCACGGCCGGAGAACAGCCCGGCGATGCGCGCCAGGATGCCGGGTTCGTTGTCGACGAGCACGGCCAGCGTGTGCCGTTCGGTCTGTTCGGTCTTGATGTGCATGTTCGTCCCTGTTCCTCGGGCGTTGCCGAGAGCAGCGTTCCGCTTGTGGCGATCCCCCTCCACCGCTCTGCGAGCGGTCCCCCTCCCCGCGGAGCGGGGAGGATCTTGAAGGGTTACACCAGCGCCTTGGCCTCGTCGTCCATTTCGCCCGAGACTTCGTTCGCCTGCAGGATCATGTCGGTATGCGCCGCCCCGCTGGGGATCATCGGGAAGCAGTTAGCGAGCTTCGCCACCATGCAGTCGACGATCACCGGGCCGTCATGGTCGAGCATCGCCTGGATACCGGCTTCCAACTCGTCCGGATGCTCGATGCGAATGCCCTTCCAGCCATAGGCCTCGCCCAGCTTCACGAAATCGGGCAGCGAGTCCGAATAGCTGTTCGAATAGCGCGAGCTATAGGTCAGCTCCTGCCACTGGCGGACCATGCCCATATATTCGTTGTTCAGGATGAAGATCTTGACCGGCAGGCGATACTGCGTCGCGGTCGCCAGCTCCTGAATATTCATCTGGATCGACGCCTCGCCGGCAATGTCGATGCACAGTGCCCCCGGATTGCCGAGCTGAGCGCCGATCGCCGCGGGCAGGCCATAGCCCATCGTGCCGAGACCGCCGCTGGTCAGCCACTTGTTGGGCGCTTCGAAACCGAAATGCTGCGCGGCCCACATCTGGTGCTGGCCGACCTCGGTCGACACGATCGGCGCGCGATGCTTGGTCGCCTCGTACAGCGCCCGGATCGCCCGCTGCGGCATGATTTCCCTGGTCGATTCCGGGAAATCGAGGCAACGCTTGGCGCGCCAGCCGTCGATCTTCGCCCACCATGCCGACAGGTCGGGCTTGGGATGCTGGCGCGACTTCCAGACGCGGATCATGTCCTCCATCGCATGGCCCGCATCGGCGATGATGCCAAGGTCGGCGCGGACGATCTTGTTCACGCTGGAACGATCGATATCGATATGGACCTTGCGGCTGCGCGGGGAAAAGGCGTCGAGCCGTCCCGTCACCCGGTCGTCGAAGCGCGCGCCGATGGCGACGACCAGATCGGCCTCGTTCATCGCCATATTGGCTTCATAGGTGCCGTGCATGCCGAGCATCCCCAGCCATTGCGGGCTGGAGGCGGGCAGGGCGCCCAGACCCATCAGCGTCGAGGTGACCGGGGCACCGCTGATCCGGGCAAGTTCGCGCAGCAGCTGTGACGCCGCCGGCCCCGAATTGATGATGCCGCCGCCGGTATAGAGCACCGGCCGCTCCGCCGCGGCGAGCATGTCGACGACCTGTTCGATCTGCGCGCGGTCGGCCTTCACCTTCGGGCGATAGGTCTTGTGCTGGATCGGGCCGGGCTTGGTATAGCGCGCGGTCGCGACCTGCACGTCCTTCGGGATGTCGATCACGACCGGACCGGGACGGCCGGCGGTGGCGATATGGAACGCCTCGTGGATGACATGGCCGAGCTTGGCCGGGTCCTTCACCAGGTAGTTATGCTTGCAGCAGTGGCGCGTGATGCCGACGGTATCGGCCTCCTGAAACGCGTCGGTGCCGATCAGGCCGGTGGGCACCTGCCCGGTGATGACGACCATCGGGATCGAATCGAGCAGCGCGTCAGTGATGCCGGTGATCGCGTTGGTCGCGCCCGGACCGGAGGTGACGAGCACGACGCCGGGCTTGCCGGTGGAGCGGGCATAGCCCTCCGCCGCATGGGTCGCTGCCTGTTCGTGACGGACGAGGATGTGCTTGATCCGGCTATGTTCGAACAACGCGTCATAGATCGGCAGCACCGCGCCGCCGGGATAGCCGAATACGACTTCCACGCCGAGGTCGACGAGGGCCTCGACCAAAATGGCGGCTCCACTCTTCTCAGGCATGGGTCTTCAACTCCTCACTATTTCGCGGGCGCAATAGCACCGTTGGAGCGGCGTCGCTAGCCGCATGAAATATTCGTGTCAACCATCAATTACGTAATAAAGTGTCTAAATGACCGGCAAGTGCGTATTTTTCGGTTTCGCTCGTGCGAAGCCAGTCGGCGGGTGGCTGGTTCCGGAACCAGGTATATTGCCGTTTCGCATATTGCCGCGTCGCGAAGCGGGCGGCGGTGAGCGCTTCGTCGCGGGTGGACCCGCCCCTTTGCCAGCGGGCGATTTCCGCCACGCCGATCGCCCGGCGGACCGGCGCGTCCGGCGCGATATCGCTGCGGGCCAGCAGCGCTGTGACCTCCTCGACCGCGCCGCCATCGAACATCTGCGCCAGTCTGCGGTCGCAGCGTTCGGTCAGCCAGTCGCGGTCGGGCAGCAGCAGCATCGCCGACAGCGCGATCCGGTGCCCGATGCCGCCGATACGGTCGCGCTGCCAGTCGGCCAGCGTCCGGCCGGTCGAGCGGACGACTTCGAGGGCGCGCGCGATCCGGGTCGTGTCGGTCGGGTTCAGCCGGGCCGCCGCTGCCGAGTCCTCGCGCTGCAAGGCCTGCGCCGCCTGATCGGTCGGCAGTGCGCGAACCGCCTGCCGGATCGCCGGGTCGATATCGGGCACCGGGGCGATGCCGTCGATCAACGTACGCAGATACAGGCCGGTGCCGCCGACCAGCACCGGCAACTTGCCGGCTTCATGGGCGGCCTCGGTCTCGGTGGTCGCCTGCTGCGACCATAAGGCGGCGGAATAGGGCGCGGCACCGTCGATATGGCCGAACAGGCGGTGCGGCACCTGCGCCTCCTCGTCGGTTGAGGGACGGGCGGACAAGATACGCAGGTCGCGATAGACCTGCGCGCTGTCGGCGTTGATGACCACGCCGTCGTGTCGCCGTGCGATCTCGATCGCCAGCGCGGACTTGCCGCTGGCGGTCGGGCCTGCGATGAGCGCGACCCTCGGACGTTCAGGAGACTTCGCCATGTTCATCGCCACGCTGATAGCAGCCGAACTCGCCGCGGGCGATGTTTCCGCAGCGGCGGACCGGCTTGACATGGTCGGGTGTCATGTCGAGGGCTGGAGCTGGATCGACGAGGGTCGCGCCGCCGACATTCGTTTTGCGAGCGAGGTCGCCGCAGCGCGCCCTGCGCTGGAGGGCGTGTTCAACCGGACCGATGTGGCGGTTCAGGCGGCCGCCAACCGCGAAAAGTCTCTGCTGGTCGCCGACATGGACTCGACGATTATCACCGTCGAATGCATCGACGAACTCGCCGATTATGCCGGGATCAAGGCGGAAATCGCCGAGGTGACCGAGCGGGCGATGCGCGGCGAACTCGACTTCGCCTCCGCGCTGGACGCGCGGGTGGCGTTGCTGGAGGGGCTGGAGGAAGCGGCGATCCAGCGGTGCCTCGACGAACGGGTCAAGCTGATGCCCGGCGCGAGGACCTTGATTCAGACGATGCGCGCGCGGGGAGCGACGACGATCCTCGTGTCGGGCGGCTTCACCCGCTTTGCCGAGCCGGTCGGAACCGAACTGGGCTTTCACCGCATGATCGCCAACCGCCTGCTGATCGAGGACGGAAAGCTGACCGGCAAGGTGCGCAAGCCGATCGTCGATGCGACGACCAAGGAAGTGACACTGCTCGCCGCGATCGACGAACTCGGCATCGATCCGGCCGCGACACTGGCGGTAGGCGATGGCGCCAACGATCTGCCGATGATCCGCCGCGCCGGGCTGGGCGTCGCCTATCATGCCAAGCCGATCGTCGCGGCGGAGGCGGGCGTGCGGATCGATCATAACGACCTGACCGCGCTGCTCTATATCCAGGGGATCGCACCCGCCGACTGGGCGGCGGGCTGACCGCTCAGCGCTTCACGGCCACGCAGGGCGTCGGGCGGATCGCGGCGCAAGCGCGGGTCGCCTCCGCGCTGCTGGCGAACGGGCCGACCTGCAGCCGAGTATTGGCGCCGGCCGCTTCATAATAGGGCTGGCGACCGGCGAACTTGTCCGACACGCTGCTCCACAGGCGGCGGGCATTGCCGGCATCCTTGAACGCGCCGAGCTGCACCCGCCAGCCGCCATCGCGGATCGCTGTCGGCTTGGCGACGGGGGCGGGCGGTGCCTTGGCTACAGGCGCTGCGCGCGGCGTGGGGGCGGGCGTCGGGCGAGCGGCCGGCGTGGTCGGTTGTGGCTGGACGGCAGTCAGCCTCGGCCGCCCGGCATTACGCTCCAGATCACGGGCCATCGCCAGCGCCGCCTGCCGGTCGGGCAGCGGCACATAGCGATCCATCTCCGCCAGCGTCGCTGCGGCCTGCGGCAGGCCGGCCGACGACGCCCGCGTCATCAATGCGTAGGCGCGCCGCCAGTCCTTCTTCACGGCATCGCCGTTGAACAGCATCGTCCCCAGCACGAACTGACTCCGCGCCTCCCCCCGCTGCGACGATTTTTCGAGCCATTTGACGGCATCGGCGCGCTTGCCGTTCTGGAACAGGATCAGGCCGTAATTATCCTCCGCCTGGCGGTGCCCCTGCTGCGCGGCGAGCGCGTACCAGCGTTCGGCCTGCGCCATGTCCATCGGCACGCCGCGGCCGAGCTTGTACGCCTGGCCCAAGTTGAACTGCGCATCGGCATCGCCGGCGGCGGCCGGCTGCTGCCATTCGCGGACCGCCGTCGCCCAGTCGCCACGGGCCCAGGCATCGACTCCGGCCTTCACATCCGCTCCCGCCGCCGTCGACAGCAGCGCACCTGCCAGTGCCAGCCCAACCATCACGCGCATCACGATCCCCTCTGCGTCCGTCCGCCATTCCCTATCAGCGGTTTACCATGATCGGAATGCCTTTCGCATCGGTGGCATGGGAAGCGGCGCGTTAACCGGTTCTTATCCGCCGCCATGGCATCGGGGTGCGGAGATTACGGGGAGACGGTGGCGCGATGCGCGTATTGGCGGTGGCTTCGCAAAAGGGTGGTTCGGGCAAGACGACCTTGTCCGGGCATCTGGCCGTGCAGGCCCAACGCGCGGGCGCCGGGCCGGTGGTGATGATCGACATCGATCCGCAGGGGTCGCTGGCGGCATGGTGGAACGAACGCGTCACCGACGAACCGGCCTTTGCGCAGACCATGGTTGCGCGCCTTGCCGCCGACCTCGAAACGCTGCGGTCGCACGGGTTCAAGCTGGCGGTGATCGATACACCGCCCGCCATCACCATGGCGATCCAGAGCGTGATTGCGGTCGCCGAGTTGATCGTTGTGCCGACTAGGCCCAGCCCGCACGACCTGCGCGCGGTGGGGGCAACCGTCGACCTGTGCGACCGCGCGGGAAAGCCGCTGGTCTTCGTCGTCAATGCTGCGACGCCTGGTGCGCGGATCACGACCGAAGCGACGATGGCACTGTCGCAGCACGGCACGGTCGCGCCGGTGACGATTCATCACCGCGTCGATTTCGCATCGTCGATGGTCGATGGCCGTACGGTGATGGAGATCGATCCGGCATCGAAGTCGAGCGCCGAGATTGAGGCCCTGTGGCTCTATATCCAGGATCGCTTAGAGAAGAATTTCCGCCGGACGGTCTTCGCCGTGCCGACGATGCCGACCGCGATGCGCGTACCCGCCGGCGGGTTCGGGCGGCGGGGGCAGGGGTGAGCGGATGACGACGCCGCGCCCCCCCGCCCAGATTAACTCGTCGCTGCTGGCGCGCAAGGGCGAGGCACGCCCGGCCATGCGGCCGCACGGCACCGGTCCGGACAGCCGCGATGGCGACGATCTGGGCTGGAACGATCTGGGAGAGGCGTTGCCTCCGGTGCTGCGCGAGCGTTCGAAGCTGCACGCGCTGCCGACACCCCCCGCACCGGCCACCGAATCGATCATGCTCGACCTCGACCCCGACCGGATGCTCCGGCTGAAGCTGGCGGCGACGGTGCGCAACGTTACCCCGGAAGCCTTCGTGCGCGATGCGCTCGATCGCTCCCTCCCGTCGGCATCCGACATCGCGGCGCTGGTGCAGCGCCTCGCCCCCGATGGGGCAACAAAGGGCAAGCCATGAAGACGCATCTCCTGGTATCGATCGGCCTCGCCACGGCCATGCTGGGCGGATCGCTGGCGCTGGTCGGCGGCGGCACCATCGCGGTCGCGTCGTCGGAGGACGGCCCGGCACGCAAGTTCGCAGTGAAGGCGACCAAGGCGTTGACCAAGCGTCGCGCGGCCGATGCGGTCACCTTCGCCGAACAGGCGGTGGCGTTCGCGCCGCGCGATGCGGCTTATCGCGCGTTGCTCGGTCGCGCCTATCTGGCCGCCGGCCGGTTCGCATCGGCCACCCAGGCATTTACCGACGTCCTGACGCTCAACCCCGCCGATGCGAAGGCCGCGCTCAATCTGGCGCTGGCGCAGACGGCGACCGGCGAATGGGTCGCGGCGCGCGAGACGCTGACCGCCCATGCCGCGCGGATTTCGCCGGCCGATCGCGGCCTGGCGCTGGCACTGGCGGGCGATCCGGCAGGCGGCATCGCGTTGCTCAGCGAAGCGGCGCGCGACCCGGCGGCGACGGCGACCGTGCGGCAGAATCTGGCGCTGGCGCTCGCGCTCGACGGGCGCTGGGTCGATGCGCGCACCGTGGCCTCGGTCGATATGCCGCCGGCGCAGGTCGATCAGCGGCTGATGGAATGGGCGGCATTCGCCCGGCCCGAACATGCGGCGCAACAGGTTGCGGCGCTGCTGGGCGTGACGCCGTCGCCGGACCGGGGCCAGCCGGTGCAGCTGGCACTGGTTGAACCTGCGGCTGCGGCGTCGGTCGCGCTGGCGCAGGCCGATCCCGTGCCCGAAGTCCCGGCGGCAGTCGTCGCGGTCGAGCCGGTCGGCGATACCCCGATCGTGCCCGCCGTCGCGGCACCGGTGCAGGTCGCGGCGGTCGCCCGTCCGGCCATCACCTTCGCCCCGCGTCGCGAGATCGTGCAGGCGCTGCCCGGTAGCTATCGGCGGCAGGAGCAGCCGGTTCGGATGGCAGCGCGCTCGACGCCGCGACCGGTCCGGGCCTCCGCGCCCGCGACGGCCACCGGCAACTATTATGTGCAGCTGGGGGCATTCGACAATGCCGGCGTCGCGCGCAACGCGTGGAAGCGGATGAGCCGCAACGTCCCCCGTCTCGCTGCGCTGGCGCCGCAGGGGATGCAGGCCAGCGTTCGCGGGGCGAGCTTCTACCGCCTGTCGGTCGGTGGCCTTGCCCGCAACGACGCCACGGCGCTGTGCGGCAGCATACGCGCCAAGGGCGACCGCTGCTTCGTGCGGACCCATGCCGGCGAACAGCTGGCCAGCTGGGCCCGCCCCGAGCGGCTGGCCTCGCGCTAACCCTTTCCGAGCCTCTCCCAGGAGGAGGCGGCGCGTTCCGTTACAGGAACGCGCCGCCTTTCATCACGCGTACTGCGCGGCCCTGCACCGGCAGGCCGTCGAACGGCGTGTTCGCGGCCTTGCCTGCCAATGCGTCGGCACGGACCTGCCACGGGGCATCCTGATCGACGACGATCAGGTCCGCCGGCGCACCGATGGCGAGCGTGCCCGAGTCGAGGCCCAGAAGCTTGGCGGGGTTGTACGACAACAGGGCGAACAACCGGTCGAGCCCGATCAGTCCATCGCGCACCAGCCCGAGCCCCAGCGGCAACAGAGTCTCCGCACCGGCCATGCCCGGCTCCGAATCGGCGAAGGGCAGGCGCTTTGCCTCCGGTCCGCGCGGATCATGGCCCGAACACAGCACGTCGATCGTCCCATCGGCCAGCGCGGCGCCCGCCGCCTGCCGGTCGCTCTCGCTGCGCAGGGGCGGGGAGAGGTGGGCGAAGGTGCGGAAATCGCTCATCGCGATGTCGGACAGATAGAGGTGCGCCGGAGTGATGCCGCAGGTAACCCGCACCCCGCGCCGCTTGGCCGCGCGGACCAGGTCGAACCCGGCCGCCGTCGTCACCTGCCGGAAATGCAGCCGCGCGCCGGTCTCCTCGGCCAGCATCACGTCACGCGCGATCGCCAGCGCTTCGGCCATCGCCGGTGCCGCGGGCAGGCCGAGCCGCGTCGCGGTCTCACCCGCGGTGGCGACCGCATCCCCGGCCAGTCCGCCATCCTCGGCATGGGCGATGACGACCAGACCGCAATCGCGGGCATAGGCCAGCACCTTGCGCATGACGCCGCTGTCGCCGATCCAGCGCCGGCCGGTCGCGACCGCGCCCGCGCCCGCTTCGGCATTGATCGCCATTTCGGCAAGGTCCGTCCCGCGCAGCCCCTGCGTCGCGGCGGAGATCGGGTGAATCCACAGGTCGGGCTTGCCCATATAGGCCGCGCGCGCGACGATGCCCGGATCGTCGAGCACCGGCGCCTGATCCGGCATCAACCCGACGCGGACGATGCCGCCGGCGCGAAACGCGGCAGTGTCGATTCCGAATACGCCCAGATCGACGATGGCGGGCGCGATCAGCTTGCCCGACACGTCGATCGTCTCGGCACCGTTCGCATCGGCGACGATGTTCTCGCCGGCGACCAGCAGGTCGCGCGCGGCGATCCCGTCGACCGGACAGACGAGCGTGCCGCCAGTGAACTGCTTGCTCATGCCCAGCCCTCCACGCCACGGCTACGCCGGGTCAGTACGTCGAGACAGGCCATGCGGACCGCCACGCCCATTTCCACCTGCTCGGTGATCGTCGACCGCTCGGAATCGTCGGCGACGTCGCTGTTAATCTCGATCCCCCGGTTCATCGGCCCCGGATGCATCACGATCGCATGCGGTTCGGCGCGTTTCAGCCGCTCGCGGGTCAGGCCGTAGCGCAGATGATATTCGCGGGTCGACGGGATGAAGCCTCCGTTCATCCGCTCATTCTGCAACCGCAGCATCATTACCACGTCGGCACCTTCGAGTGCGGCATCGAAATCGGTGAACGGGGTTACGCCCATCGATTCGATCGCGTGCGGCATCAGCGTGGCTGGCGCCACGACGCGCACCTCGGCAGCCAGCGTCGTCAGCGCCAGGATGTTGGAGCGCGCGACGCGACTGTGGAGGATGTCACCGCAGATCACGACCCGCTTGTGCGCGATTTCGCCCAGCCGGCGCCGGATGGTCAACGCGTCGAGCAGCGCCTGCGTCGGATGTTCGTGCCAGCCGTCACCGGCGTTCAGCACCGGGCAGTCGACTTTGTCGGCGATCAACTGCACGGCGCCGGACGAACTGTGACGGATGACGATGACGTCCGCGCGCATCGCGTTCAGCGTGACGGCGGTGTCGATCAGCGTCTCGCCCTTCTTCACGCTCGACTGGCCGGCATGCATGTTGACCACGTCCGCGCCCAGCCGCTTACCCGCGATCTCGAAAGACAAAAGGGTGCGGGTGCTGTTTTCGAAGAAGGCGTTGATCTGCGTCACGCCCTTCAGTCGCTGGTCGCCGGGTGCCCGGCTGCGATTGGCGTCGATCCATTGCTCCGCCTCGTCGAGCAGGAACAGGATTTCATGGGGCTGCAATCCCTCGATCCCGGTCAGGTGCCGATGCGGGAAAACGGCGCCGCCATCAATCATGGCGGCGGGGCGGTGGTCTGAAATAGGCATCGAGGCGACCGGTTAGGCCGCGCCGCGCGCCCTTGCAAGCTCAGGCTAGCGGGACATTCACCAGAGCGTCGATCGCGCCTTGCAGGATGTAGGCGGCGGCGAGCTTGTCTACCCGCTCCGCGCGTTTTGCGCGGCTGAGGTCCTCGGCGATCATCTGCCGCTCGACCGCGACCGTCGACCAGCGTTCGTCCCACAGAAAGATCGGCAGATTCAAATCGTCGAGGTTGCGGGCGAAGGCGCGGACCGACTGTGTACGCGGCGAATCGCTGCCGTCCATGTTGAGCGGCAGGCCGATGACGATGCCGCGCACCGATTGCTGGCGGATCAGCGTGGCCAGTTGTGCCTTGTCGGCGGTGAATTTGGTTCGGTTCACCAAAATAGCCGGGCTGGCGAAGCTCCACCCGGCATCGCACAGCGCGGTGCCGATCGTTTTCGTGCCGACATCCAGCCCGATCAGCCGACCGCCTTCGGGCAGCGCGTCGCGAAAGACGGCGCGGTCTTCGGTAATCATTTTACCCTCCACGCCGCGAGCCGGCGCAACGCGTCGGCGCGGACATTCGCCCAGAACAGGCTGTAGTCGTAGACGTGCCAGTTGTTACCCGGCAGCACATAGGGGCCGAGGTCGGGCGGGTTGTCACCGATCGACAGGAATCCGCGCGGCCCGCAGGCTGCGGGCACCAGCCCCGGCGTCATCGTCGCGTTCTGCAGCGACTTATCCGGGATCAGCGTGCCGAGATTGGCGCTGGCCGGCGCCTGCGCATCGGCGGTGCCGGTCAGCGGATTGGTACAGACCATCGGCGTTTTCGCTCGCGGGCGGCCGTCGAACCCGGTCGATGCGTCATATTGTTCAAGGATCAGCGACGGATCGGCCGGTTCGGCGAAGCTCTGCCACGACAGCAGGCACCGGGCCTGATCGGCGGTCGTGCATTCGGGAAGGCCGAGCGCGACGATATCCGTCACCTTCGATACCGGCCAGCCAACGACATAGGCCGCGACGATCCGTCGGGCGAGCAGCGTGCCGGCGACCTTTTCTCGCAGCAGCCGGGTCAGGTGCAGCCCGCCCTGGCTATGGCCGGCGAGGATGATCGGCCGCTTCGGATCGATTTCCTCGACGAACCGGTCGAACGCCGATTCGATGTCGTGATAGGCGAGGTCGAGTGCCTGTTCCGCCGCATCTTCGCTGGTCAGGAACGCGCCGAAGGTCGCCTGGCGATAGCGCGGCGCCCAGACGCGTCCGGCGGCGGTGAAGGCGCTGGCCTGCCCGCGCAGGAAGATGCGCGCGCGGTCGTTGGTCTCGGCGTCGTCCAGCACCGCATTCCAGCGGTCGGTGCCGACGAACGATGTCGGGTGGATGAAGAAAATCTCGGCCCGGCCCGGCGGCGTCGGCTGCACCCCCGGCGGCAACCAGTCGACCGGCGTATTGGTCAGCCCTGGCCGTGCGAACCACATCGTCTTGTCGGCATAGAGTCGCGACGGAATGGTCGGTTCGGTCCGGAACGCAACGCTCGGCACCAGCGCGCGGCGCAGCAGGTCGTTGCCGAACATGCGATAGGCTACGGCGCCGGCGATGACGAGGACGATCAGCGTCGCCACAATGTACAGAAATTTGCGCGCCAATCCGAACTCCACCGTCAGTCGGCGCACCGATGCGGGATGGCGCGGCCGGGTGCAACTGCTTTGCGGGTGCTTGTGGGGGGCGTGCCGGGATGCTAGCCGCCCTTCCCATGTCCGTCGAACCTGCAACCGTCAAACGCGTGGCCGGCCTTGCCCGTATCGCGATCACCGATGCCGAAGCCGAAAAGCTCGCACCTGAACTCGGCAACATTCTCGGCTGGATCGAGCAACTGGGCGAGGTCGATACCCAGGGCGTCGAGCCGATGACCGCGGTCATCCCCAACCATCTGCGCCTGCGCGACGATGTCGTGACCGATGGCGACGTCCGCGACAAGGTACTCGCCAATGCGCCGCAGGGCGAGCATGGCTTTTTCACCGTTCCGAAAGTGATCGAATAGTGTCGAACCTGACCGACCTTGGCGTCGCCGCGATCCGCGACGGCGTGCGCAGCGGCGATTTTTCCGCCCGCGATGTCGCCGACGCGTTCATCGACGCGGTCGCCGCTGCGAAGCCGCTCAACGCCTTTCTCGTCGAAACCCCCGACCATGCCCGTGCCGCCGCGAAGGTGGCCGACGATGCCCGCGCCGCTGGCGAGACGCTCAAGCCGCTGGCCGGCGTGCCGATCGGCATGAAGGACTTGTTCTGCACGCAGGGCGTCGAGACGACGGCGGCAAGTGGTATCTTAAAAGGCTTCGTGCCTCAGTATGAATCGACGGTTTCCGGTAACTTGTGGAATGCCGGGGCGGGGATGCTGGGCAAGCTGAACCTCGACCAGTTCGCGATGGGATCGTCCAACGAAACCAGCGCGTTCGGCAACGTCATCTCGCCGTGGCGGCGTCCGGGCGACACCGCGCCGATGGCGCCGGGCGGATCGTCGGGCGGGTCATCCGCGGCGATCGCGGCGCGGCTGTGCCCGGCGGCGACCGGCACCGATACCGGCGGTTCGATCCGCCAGCCCGCCGCGTTCGTCGGCATCACGGGCATCAAGCCGACCTATGGCCGCTGCTCGCGCTATGGCGTCGTCGCGTTCGCCTCCTCGCTCGATCAGGCCGGGCCGATGGCGCGCGACGTCCGCGACTGTGCGATCATGCTGGAGGCGATGGCCGGGTTCGATCCGAAGGACTCGACCTCGCTCGACCTGCCCGTGCCGGCGTGGGAAGCGGGGCTGAACGCCGACCTGCGCGGCAAGCGGGTCGGCATCCCCAAGGAATATCGCGTCGATGGCATGCCGGCGGAGATCGAGGCGCTGTGGCAGCAGGGCATCGAATGGCTGAAGGATGCGGGGGCGGAGATCGTCGAGGTCTCGCTGCCGCACACCAAATATGCGCTGCCGGCCTATTACATCATCGCGCCGGCCGAAGCGTCGTCGAACCTTGCCCGCTATGACGGTGTGCGGTTCGGTCAACGCGTGCTGCCTGATGGCGCCGGCCTGCAGGACATGTACGCCGCCACCCGCGCCGCCGGTTTCGGCGACGAGGTGAAGCGCCGGATCATGATCGGCACCTATGTGCTCTCGGCTGGCTTCTACGACGCCTACTACACGCAGGCGCAGAAGGTGCGGACGCTGATCGCGCGCGATTTCGAACAGGCGTGGGAACAGTGCGACGTGCTACTGACCCCGACCGCGCCATCGGCGGCGTTCGCGCTGGGGGAAAAGAGC
Source organism: Sphingomonas sp. ABOLH (assembly GCF_003951715.1). Lineage (NCBI taxonomy): Bacteria > Pseudomonadati > Pseudomonadota > Alphaproteobacteria > Sphingomonadales > Sphingomonadaceae > Sphingomonas > Sphingomonas sp. ABOLH. The sequence goes on from NZ_QQWV01000013.1 coordinate 38,745, forward strand.
GCCGATCCGATCGCGATGTATCTGAACGACGTCTTCACCGTGCCGTCGTCGCTGGCAGGCCTGCCGGCGATGAGCGTGCCGGGCGGCGTCGACAAGGACGGACTGCCGCTGGGGTTGCAGATCATCGGCAAGCCACTGGACGAACAGGGCGTGCTGAACGCAGGCCTTGCGATCGAGCAGCGCGCCGGCTTCGTCGCCCGTGCGGACAAATGGTGGTAGTTGTCGAACTGCTGATCGAGGCGATCGGAGCGGTGGTGGAAACTGCCATCGATCTGATCCCCGATGGGAAGTCGAAGACGAAGCACACGATCTCCGACGGGCCGACACCGGTCCCGAGGAGCGAAATGGAACAGCGGCCGCCGACCGGCCCGTATGAAGAGCGATGACATGAGCGATTACCGCATCCGTGGTGCCACCGGCGACTGGGAGGTCGTGATCGGCCTCGAAGTCCATGCGCAGGTCACGTCGAACGCGAAGCTGTTCTCCGGCGCGGCGACCGCCTTCGGTGCCGAGCCGAATACGCAGGTAAGCCTTGTCGACGCGGCGATGCCCGGCATGCTGCCGACCCCGAACCGCGAATGCATCCGGCAGGCGGTGCGGACCGGCATGGCGATCGATGCGGTCATCAACAAATGGTCGCGCTTCGACCGCAAGAATTATTTCTACGCCGATCTGCCGCAGGGCTATCAGATCAGCCAGCTCTATCATCCGTTGGTCGGCGAAGGCGTGGTCGAGATCGTGCTGGACGAGAAAGACCCGAATAGCGTGCCCAAGGCGATCGGCGTCGAGCGCATCCATGTCGAGCAGGATGCCGGCAAGCTGATGCACGACCAGCATCCGACGCGGTCCTATGTCGACCTGAACCGATCGGGCGTGGCGCTGATGGAGATCGTCAGCCGGCCGGACATGCGTTCGCCTGCCGAAGCAGGCGCTTATTTGTCGAAGCTGCGCACGATTCTCCGCTATGTCGGGTCGTGCGACGGCAATATGGACCAGGGGTCGATGCGCGCCGACGTCAACGTGTCGGTCCGCCGTCCGGGCGAGGAATTCGGCACGCGGACCGAGACGAAGAACGTCAACTCGGTACGCTTCGTCATGGCCGCGATCGAATATGAAGCGAACCGGCAGGTGGCGGTGTTGGAGGATGGCGGCCGCATCGTGCAGGAAACGCGCCTGTTCGATCCCGACAAGGGCGTGACCCGGTCGATGCGGTCGAAGGAAGACGCGCACGACTATCGCTACTTCCCCGATCCCGATCTGCTGCCGCTCGAACTGGACGATGCGTTTCTCGAGGAATGTCGTGCGTCGCTCCCCGAGCTGCCCGATGCCAAGCGCAAGCGCTATGAGAGCGAGCTCGGCCTGTCGGCGTATAATGCCGCGGTGCTGACCGCCGAGGTCGAAACGGCGCGCTGGTTCGAGGCGCTGCTGGCCGAAGGCGGTTCGGACGTGCCGGCAAAGTCGGCCGCCAACTGGTTGATTTCTGACCTGTATGGCGCGCTCAATCGGCTGGGCAAGGGCATCGGCGACAGCCCGGTGTCGCCGGCGCAGGGCGCGGAACTGCTCAAGCTGGTGGCCGACGGTACGCTGTCGGGTACGCTGTCGAAGCAGGTGTTCGAGATCATGCTCGAAACCGGGCAGGGGGCGAATGCGATCGTCGAGGAACGCGGGCTCAAGCAGACCAGCGACACCGGCGCGATCGAGGCGGTGATCGCCGCGGTCATGGAAAAGAACGCCGACAAGGTCGCCGACTATCGCGGCGGCAAGGACAAGCTGTTCGGCTTCTTCGTCGGGCAGACGATGAAGGCGATGGGCGGGAAGGCCAATCCCGGCGTCGTCAACGACCTGCTGAAGAAGGCGCTGGGATGATGCAGACGACGAGGCGCGCGCTGCTGGTGGTGCTGGCTTGGGCCGGGCCGGCGTTGGCACAGACGCCGGCGCCGCAACCGGGCGCCGAACCGCCGCTGCCGCGCGTCGCGATCGTTACCACCGCCGGCACCCTGACCGTCGAGGTCGAGGTGAAGCGCGCGCCGATCACGGCGGCCAATTTCCTGCGCTATGTCGACCAGAAGCGGCTCGATGGCGTCAGCTTCTATCGCATCGTGAAGGTCGGACCGGAGTTCGGCTTCGTCCAGTTCGGGCCGCATACCGATGCGAAGAAGTATCTGCCGCCGATCAAGCATGAGCCGACGACGCTGACCGGGCTGTCGCATACCGACGGCACGCTGTCGGTCGCCCGTCTAGGGCTGGGAACGGCGCGCGGCGAATTCACCATTTCGGTCGGGGATCAGCGCCGCGCGTTGGATGCCGCACCGGGCGTGCCGGCGGACGGGCAGGGCTATGCCGCCTTTGCCCGGGTCGTCGACGGGCGCGACGTGCTCGTGAAGATCCTCGATACTCCGGTAGATCCGACCAAGGCGAGCAACGGTGCGTTCAAGGGCGAAATGCCCGCTGCGCCGGTGAAGGTCATCACCGCGCGGCGGGTGCTGAAGTAGGCCTGTCTTCTTGTACGCGTCATCCCGGCCCTGAGCCGGGGTCCCGCTTCGTTCGCCGTTTGCAGTAGAAGCGGGACCCGGGAGCAAGTCCGGGGTTACGATTGCGCTGGAACGATCGACCCTTGTCGATCAGTACGGGCGTTACTGTCCGTCGCCCTCCTGATTGCGGACGACCCCGCCCGACCCGCCGGCCGTATCGGGCGACACGGTGGGTTCGGTCGGCGAGGTCGCCCCGCTGTCGGTTCCGCCGCGTTCGACATCGCCATTGACGGCATCGACCGCCTTTTCGATATCGCTGCGACGATCGGTATCGTCCTGCGGGGCGCTGTCGGGGTGAATGCTGCGATCGCGGTCGCTCATGTCAGTTTCCTCCCATGACCGGCTGGCCGGGAACGGGCGTCACGCCCGGATCGCCGCCGGGCAGCGGGCTGGGCACGTCGATATCGGGACCGGGTACGTCGATTTCCGGCGGCGGGGCGGTCGGTTGGCCGGGTTCGGTCTGCGGCGCCGGCTGTTCGGGCGGCGGGGTGGTCGGCGCTACGCCCGGTTCGGGGGCGGGCGTTTCGGCGGGGATCGGCGGTTCGACGGGCATGGAAAGTCTCTCCTTCTCGCACTCCAACGTCCGCCGCGCGGACGGGTTGCGGTGCTCATACAACTCTGCGAAGCGTGGCGACTTGCCCCGACGCGCATGGCTGCTATAGACGCGCCCGTGCCGGCGGCGTCCGCTCGGCGGGCGTGGCGGAACTGGTAGACGCGCTGGATTTAGGTTCCAGTATCGAAAGATGTGGGGGTTCGACTCCCTTCGCCCGCACCAGTGACGCCGCCAGCGCCTGTCGAAGCTGGAGCCGCTCCATTCGATTCTTTTGACGAAAGCCGTGAGAATGCAGACTGTCGAGACGTTGAACGAGGGCCTCAAGCGCGCCTACACGCTGACCATCACCGCTGCCGATATCGACGCGAAGGTCGATGCCGAAGTGAAGCGCGTCGCGCCGACCGTGAAGATGCCCGGCTTCCGCCCCGGCAAGGTGCCCGCGAACCTGATCCGTAAGATGCACGGCGAAGCGCTGTCGCAGGACGCGCTGAACAGCTCGATCCAGGACGGTATCCAGACGCTGATCGCCGAGCAGAAGCTGCGCCCCGCCACCGCGCCGCAGGTCTCGCTGGAAGGCGACTATGCACCGGGCAAGGATGCGGCCGTAACCGTGTCGCTCGAAGTGCTGCCCGACGTGCCGGCCCCGGCGATCGATGAGATCAAGCTGGAGCGCCTGACCGTTCCCGCTGACGAAGCCGTGGTCGACCAGCAGCTCGAGCAGCTCGCCAGCAACAACAAGCGCCACAACGACGCCGAGGAAGGCCATGAAGCCGCCACTGGCGATCTGGTCGTGATGGATTTCGTCGGCAAGGTTGACGGCGTGGCGTTCGACGGTGGCACCGGCGAAGGCATGGCGATCGAAATCGGTTCGGGTCGTCTGATCCCCGGCTTCGAAGACCAGCTGATCGGCGTGAAGAAGGGCGACGAGAAGACGATCAACGTCACCTTCCCCGACGATTATCAGGCCGAAAACCTGAAGGGCAAGGCGGCGACCTTCGACCTGAAGATCACCGACGTGAAGGTGCCCGCAGAAGGTGGCCCGGACGACGAGTTCGCCAAGTCGCTGGGCCTCGAAAGCCTCGAACAGCTGCGCGGGCTCATCAAGGGGCAGGTCGAGCAGGAACTGAACGGCCTGACCCGCACCCACATGAAGCGCAAGCTGCTCGACCAGCTGGCCGCCGGCCACGACTTCGACGTTCCGCCGTCGATGGTCGAAGCCGAGTTCGACCAGATCTGGGCCCAGCTGCAGCACGAAGCCGGCCACGAAGCCGATCCGGAAGCGGCCCGTGCCGAGCTGGAAGCCGAGCGTGACGATTATCGCCAGATCGCGGTGCGCCGCGTTCGCCTCGGCCTGCTCCTGTCCGAAATCGGCCAGAAGAACGGCATTGAGGTCAGCCAGCAGGAAATGCAGCGCCTGATCATGCAGGCCGCGCAGCAGTACGGCCCGGAAGATCGCCAGCGCTTCATCCAGTATGTGCAGCAGGAGCCGATGGCCGCCGCGCAGCTGCGTGCCCCGCTGTACGAGGACAAAGTCGTCGACTTCCTGTTCGGCAAGGCTGAGATCACCGACCGCGAAGTGACGCGCGAGGAACTGGAAGCCGCGATCGAGAGCGAGGAAGGCGCGGTGCCGCATGTGCACGGCCCGGACTGCAACCACGATCACGATCATGACCATGCGAAGCCGGTGAAGAAGGCTGCCAAGGCCAAGCCGGCCGCCGAAGCATCGGCGGAAGGCGAAGCTGCCACCGACGCGGAAGCGCCGAAGAAGAAGGCTCCGGCGAAGAAGGCTCCGGCCAAGAAGGCGGAAGCCGCTCCGGCCGAAGCCGCCGAGGGCGAGGCCGCTCCGGCCCCGGCCAAGAAGCCACGCGCCAAGAAGAAGGTCGAAACCGAAGCCAGCGAAGACTGATCGGTCGATCCTGATGCGAAAGGGCCGTCCACTCCCACGAGGAGCGGGCGGCCTTTGCATGTCGGGCGCTTGCTTTCGGCGGCGTCCGGTGTTGTACGCAGGGCCATGTCCACGACCGTTGCCGTCCTGCTGCCCTGCTACAACGAAGAAGCCGCGATCGGCGCGACGGTCGCGGGGTTTCGCGCGGCGCTGCCAGATGCGACCATCTATGTGTATGACAACAACTCTTCGGACCGCACGATCGAGGTCGCCCGTGCCGCCGGGGCGGTCGTGCGCAGCGAGCGTATCCAAGGCAAGGGCGCGGTCGTGCGGCGGATGTTCGCCGATGTCGATGCCGATATCTATGTCATGGCCGATGGCGATGCGACCTATGACGCGGCCGCCGCGCCGGAACTGGTCGCTAGACTGCTCGACGAGCAGCTCGACATGGTGGTCGGGCAGCGGGTGAGTGAGGCTGCGCTGGCGTACCGGCGGGGCCATCGTTTCGGCAATGCGATGCTGACCGGGATGCTGGCGCGGTTGTTCGGGCGCAGCTTCACCGACATCCTGTCGGGATATCGCGTCTTCTCGCGGCGATTCGTGAAGAGCTTTCCGTCGCTGTCGGCCGGCTTCGAGATCGAGACCGAGATCAGCGTCCACGCGCTCGAACTGCGGATGCCGGTGGCGGAGGTGACGACCCGCTATTTCGCCCGGCCGGAAGGGTCCGCGTCGAAGCTGTCGACCTATGGCGACGGGTTCCGCATCGCGCGGACCATCGCGACCCTGTACCGGATCGAGCGGCCCTTGTGGTTCTTCGGCGCGATTGGCCTGTTGCTGGCGCTGATCGCGGTCGTGCTCGCGGTGCCGATCGTCATTACCTATCTGCATACCGGTTTAGTGCCGCGATTCCCGACGGCGATCCTCGCGACCGGGCTGGTCATCCTTGCCTCACTGTGCCTCTTTTCCGGCCTGATTCTCGACACGGTTGTGCGGGGGCGGCGGGAGGTGCGGCGGCTGGCCTATCTGGCGCATCCGGCACCGGGCAGCGGGTGGATCGCACGCTAACCATCATTCCGGGGGCGTAGCGATGCGCTGGCCCCTTGCGCGCTCAGTCGGGAGCGCCGATGTAGGGCGTCGAAACCTACTCAGCGGGAACCCAATGCTAGATATTCACGACGGCCTCGTCCCCATCGTCATCGAACAGTCGAGCCGCGGGGAGCGCAGCTTCGACATTTACTCGCGCCTGCTGCGTGAACGGATCGTGTTCGTGACCGGCGGCGTCGAGGACCACATGGCTTCGCTCATCACCGCCCAGCTGCTGTTCCTCGAATCGGAAAATCCGAAGAAGGACATCTGGATGTACATCAACTCGCCGGGCGGGGTGGTGACGGCCGGCATGGCGATCCACGATACGATGCAGTATATCCGCCCGCGCGTCGGCACGGTCTGCATCGGGCAGGCAGCGTCGATGGGCAGCTTCCTGCTAGCCGCCGGTGAGCCCGGGATGCGCGTGGCGCTGACCAACGCCCGCATCATGATCCACCAGCCTTCGGGCGGGGCGCAGGGCATGGCGTCGGACATCCAGATCCAGGCGAAGGAAATCCAGCGCATCAAGGACCGGATGAACGCGCTGTATGTGAAGTACACCGGCAAGCCGCTGGAAGAGATCGAGCGTGCGATGGACCGCGACACCTTCCTCGAAGCGGAGGAAGCCAAGGCGTTCGGTCTGGTCGACCAAGTGTTCGACAAGCGTCCGGGCGCGCCGGAAGAGGCGACCCCGGCCGCATAAGCGGTTGCCCCGCCCGACGGCCTATCCGGCGGCTCGGGCGGGTAAACTTTTAATGCATTGCCGGATACAAGCCTGTGTGTATCCTGACGGGCGGAAAGACGCGTCACAGCGGCGCGGGAGATGATTTGAATGACGAAGCTCAGCGGCGGCGACTCCAAGAGCACCCTGTACTGCTCGTTCTGCGGCAAGTCGCAGCACGAGGTGCGCAAGCTGATCGCGGGTCCGACCGTGTTCATCTGCGACGAATGCGTCGAACTGTGCAACGACATCATCCGCGAGGAAACGAAGTCGGCACTGGTCGCCAAGAAGGATGGCGGGGTCCCGACGCCGCAGGAAATCTGCAACGTGCTCGACGATTACGTCATCGGGCAGAAGCAGGCGAAGCGCGTGCTGTCGGTCGCGGTGCACAACCACTATAAGCGGTTGAACCACGGTCAGAAGGGCGCCGACGTCGAACTGGCGAAGTCGAACATCCTGCTCGTCGGGCCGACCGGTTGCGGCAAGACGCTGCTCGCACAGACGCTGGCGCGCATCCTCGACGTGCCGTTCACCATGGCCGATGCAACGACGCTGACCGAAGCGGGCTATGTCGGTGAGGATGTCGAGAACATCATCCTGAAGTTGCTCCAGGCATCCGACTATAATGTCGAGCGGGCGCAGCGCGGAATCGTCTATATCGACGAGATCGACAAGATCAGCCGCAAGGCCGAGAATCCGTCGATCACGCGCGACGTGTCGGGCGAGGGCGTGCAGCAGGCGCTGCTCAAGTTGATGGAAGGTACCACCGCGTCGGTGCCGCCGCAGGGTGGGCGCAAGCATCCGCAGCAGGAATTCCTTCAGGTCGACACGACGAACATCCTGTTCATCTGCGGTGGCGCGTTCGCGGGTCTTGAAAAGATCATCGCCGATCGTCTGCAGGGCAAGTCGATCGGCTTCGGTGCCTATGTCGCGGCGCCGGAGGAACGCCGTACCGGTGAGGTGCTGCGTCAGACCGAGCCCGAAGATCTGCTGAAGTTCGGCCTGATCCCTGAATTCGTCGGCCGCTTGCCGGTGATCGCGACGCTCGAAGACCTCGATGTCGCGGCGCTCATCAAAATCCTGACGGAGCCGAAGAACGCACTGGTCAAACAGTATCAGAAGCTGTTCGACATGGAGGGCGTGAAGCTCGGCTTCAACGAGGAAGCGCTGGTGTCGGTGTCCAAGCGGGCGATCGAACGCAAGACCGGCGCGCGCGGGCTTCGTTCCATCCTCGAAGGCATATTGCTGGACACGATGTTCGACCTGCCGTCGATGGACGGGGTGGACGAGGTCGTCGTCGACAAGGACGTGATCGAGGGCCGGAAGGAACCGGTTCGTGTCTATGCCGAAAAGAAGAAGGCGGGCGACGCCGCGTAAGCTGCGATCAGCCGGTTTGTAGGGCGGGCGTCGGGAAACCGGCGCCCGTTTTGCGTTCTGGTTCGCCAGCCAGCCAGCCGGCCATCGTCATTCCGGCGTCGGCCGGAATCCATTGTGTCGGGCGTTTACGATCTGCTTGCGACGTCGCCGCGTCCATGGATTCCGGCCTACGCCGGAATGACGATGGGGAGGTGCTATGACTTTCCTCGCCACCCTCCGCCCGCTATCCAGCGTCCATGCCGATCGATCTTATCTGCCTCGATGCCGACGACACGCTCTGGCACAATATGCGCCATTTCGAGGAGGCGCATCACGCCTTCACCGCAATGCTTCGCCCGTTCGCGGCCGCCGGTGTCGCGCTCGAAACGCTCGACGCCTGCGAGGCGCGCAACCTAAAACTCTATGGCTATGGTGCCAAGGGATTCACGCTATCGATGATCGAAACGGCCCTCGAACTGGGCGGGGATCGTTTGCCGAGCGGCGTGATCGCCAACATACTGGCCGCCGGACGCCGGTTGCTGGCGCATCCTGTCGAGTTACTGCACGGGATCGAGGCGACGCTGGATGCGCTGTCGCAGCGCGGACGACTGGTGTTGGTCACTAAGGGCGACCTGCTGCACCAGGAAGCGAAGCTCGCCGCATCGGGCCTTGGCGACCGCTTTGCCGGGATCGAGATCGTCAGCGACAAGACGACCGAGACGTTTACGCGGCTGTTCGACCGCTATGGCGCGACACCCGAGGCAGCGGTCATGGCAGGCGATTCGATGCGCTCCGACGTTCTGCCCGCCCTGTCGGCCGGGGCATGGGCCGCGTATGTTCCGCAGCCGCTGGCCTGGGCGCACGAGGCGGGTGAGCCGCCGATCGACCATCCCCGCTTTCGCCAGTTGCCCGATCTGGCGGCGCTGCCCGACTGGATCGACTCGATCGGCCGCTAAATGCCTGCGCCCGATGGAAACATCGCGCGCCCGAAGCATTGGCTTTGCGTAACGATCAGGGAGCGATGATGTCGGCGGCACGAGACCATGAAGCGGCGATGGCGGCGGAATTCGAGGAAACGCTGGTCAGTCCGGCGACCAAACGTGCGCTGCTCGACCGTACCGCGCTGCCATGGTGGTCGACGGTCATTCCGGTGCTGGGGCTGGTTGCGATCCTGCTGAACCTGGCGAAAGTGGGCGGGATCGGTGCCGGTCTTGCGGCAGCGATCATGATCGGTTGCGTGATCGCTGCCGTCCATCACGCCGAGGTGGTCGCCCACAAGGTCGGCGAACCGTTCGGAACGCTGGTGCTGGCGGTCGCGGTGACGGTGATCGAGGTTTCGCTGATCGTATCTTTGATGTTGTCCGGCTCGGGGGACGTTGCGACGCTGGCGCGCGATACGGTGTTCGCCGCGATCATGATCATCCTGAACTTCATCGTCGGAATCTGCCTGCTGGTCGGCGGTATTCGTCACCACGAGCAGCGGTTCGTGCTGCGCGGGGTCAGCGCCGCGCTGTCGGTGCTGGCGGCGATGGCGGTGATGTCGCTCGTCCTGCCCAATTATACGTCGAGCGTGCCTGGGCCGACACTGTCGCCGTCGCAGCTTACCTTCGTCGCGATCATCTCGGTCATTCTCTATGCCACGTTCGTGATGGTGCAGACGGTGCGGCACCGCGACTATTTCCTGCCGGCGACCGATGGTTCGCTGCCCAAGGACGCCCACGCCGAGCCGCCGAGCGCCGGAACCGCCTGGATCGCGTTCGGCGCGTTGCTGATCGCGCTGGTGGGGGTGGTGCTGCTGGCGAAGGATTTGTCGCCGACGATCGAAGCGGCGGTGCTGGGGGCGGGGTTGCCGCTGGCGGTCGTCGGCATTCTGATCGCGGCGCTGGTGCTCGCGCCCGAGAGCCTGGCGGCGGTGAAGGCCGCGCGTAAGGACCGGCTTCAGACCAGTCTCAACCTCGCCATGGGATCGGCTCTGGCGACCATCGGGCTGACCATCCCCAGCGTCGCGATCGTGTCGCTGGTGATGGGCTGGCCGTTGTCGCTGGGCATCGATGCCAAGTCGATGGTGCTGTTCGCGCTATCGTTGCTGGTGTCGACGCTGACGCTCGGGAACGGGCGGACGACGGTGCTGTCCGGCATCGTCCACCTGACAATTTTCGCCGCCTATCTGTTCATCACGATCGTTCCGTGATCGCCCGCTGCCGGGCGGCGAGGGCCAGCCCGGCAGCGATCTGTGCGACGCCATAGGCCCGGCGCAGGGTGGGGCGACCGATAAAGGGGCGCACCAGCCACTGCGCACCGCCGGCGCGTTCCTGCCACAGCGCGATATGGCGACTGGGCTGCAACAGGCCGAGCAGCCCGTCGCCGATCATGAAGGTCGCGGCCATTTCGGCAGCGCGTCTGGATAGCTGGGTCATGGGGTGGCAACGCGCGGCGCCTGCATCCGTTCGATCGCCGGGGAACGCCGCAACAACCAAGCCATAGGGTCGATCACGACATGGGCGTCCTGCGGCACCGCGATAGCGCCCGAGCCGCCGGTCATCGGCAGGGTGTGGCGGACGCCATCGACTTCGACCTCGACCGGCAGCGGGAAGGGGCCGTCGCCCGGCACCTGCCAGCGCAGCATCAGCGCGGTCTCGCTGCGCTGCTCGATCAGATCGGGCAGGGCGGCCTGTCGCAGATAGACGTCGAAGAACCAGCCGAAATCCTTCCCCGTTTCCTCCGCCACCGCCGTTTCAAATTCGCGCGTCGTGGCAAAACGGGGCGTGAAATTGCCCGGTTTCGGATCGGGGCGGCCATAGACCAGCCGACGCGTCGCCGCGAAGAAAGCGCGGTCGCCGATCAGGTGGCGCAGGCTGTGCAGCATCCACGCGCCCTTGAAATAGACGTCGGTGCCGGGGCCGGTCTCGCCGTTGACCTCACGCGTGGTCCGTGAACTGCCCGATACGATCGGCGCGCGATTGGCGACGCGTTGCCGCTGGATCAGCAGCATCGACAAATAGCGCGCGTCGCCTTCCCGCCATTTGCCGTAGAGCGGCTGCATGTAGGACGCGAATGCCTCGTGCAGCCAGAAATCGTCCCAGTCGGCGGCGGTCATCTGGTTGCCGAACCATTCGTGGCTGAATTCGTGCTGGAACAGCCAGTCGAAGCCTTCGGGCGCCGGTTTGTAGCCGTTGCCGTATGCGTTGATCGTCTGATGCTCCATGCCGAGATAGGGCGTTTCGACCACGCCGACCTTCTCGTCGCCGAACGGGTAGGGGCCGATGGTCGATTCGAAGAAGTCGAGCGTCGGGGCGAACTCGGCGAACAGCTGCTTCGCCTGCTCGTCCTTCCCTTCCAAATGCCAGAAATGCAGCGGGATGACGTTGCCGAAGCGGCTGCGATACTCGCCCTTGATCTCGCGATACGGGCCGACGCTGATCGCCAGCGCATAGGGATTGGTCGAACCGGCATGCCAGTGCCAGGTGGTCCGGCCATCGGGCAGCCGGTCGATCCCGCGGAGCACGCCATTGGCCGGGGCGGACAGACCGGCCGGGACGGTCAGGTGCAGGTCAACGGCGGCGGGTTCACCGGCGGGAAAGTCGAGGCATGGCCACCACAGGTCGCAGCCGGTATCCTGCGCGGTGGTGCCGAACCAGGGCTTGCCCTTCCATTCGCTCCAGACGAAGCCGTCATCCCATGGCGCGCGCTTCGCAACCCGCGGACTACCGGCATAGCTGATCTCGATCGTGGTGCGTTGTCCGGCGACAAGCGGGGTGTCGATCACCACCTGTCCGCCCGCTTGGCGCCAGCGGGCGCGATCGAGCGGGCGGCCGTCGACGCGAATCGACCGGACGGTCAGCACATCGTCGAGGTCGATCGGAATGCGAGGCACCGCGGCATTGGCGGCGAGGGTCAGCGTCGCCCGTGCCGACAACATCCGCCGCGCCGGCAACGCCTCGATCGCCAGATCGGCATGCGCCAGCCGCAGTGCGGCGCGATCGGCGGCGATGGGGCCGCCCGATCGCAAGGTCATCGGATGGACCGGCGGCACCGTTTCGGTCGGCGCCACCTGCAACGCGGCGGCCAGCGCCAGCGCAAGCGATACCGTCATGGGTCAGTGTGCCTGCGAACGGAGATTGATGGCGCGGCAATTGCCACCATATAAGGTCGTGGGTCCGGCGCTTCGGCCGGGTCGTGGAGTGTCCATGTCCGAGATTACCAATTCCGTTTCGTCCGAGCCGCTGAAGCTGCCGGTATTGCCGCTGCGTGATATTGTCGTGTTTCCGCACATGATCGTGCCCCTGTTCGTCGGGCGCGACAAGTCGGTCGCGGCGCTTGAGGCCGCGATGGCGGGATCGAAGGAAATCTTCCTCGTGGCGCAGCTCGATCCCGGTGATGACGATCCGGCGCGCGAGGACCTGTATGATGTCGGCGTGTCTGCCGAAGTCATGCAGATGCTGAAACTGCCCGACGGCACGGTTCGTGTGTTGGTGTCGGGCAAGGCGCGCGCGACCCTGACCGAGCTCGAATCGGTCGACAATTATCTGGTCGCGACAGTCACGCCGGCCGAAGCGGACGACACGACGCTGGAAGATGCAGATGAGGGCATGGAGGAGCGCGTCGCCGAATCGGTTGCTCAGCCGAGTGCCGAGCTGAAGGCGCTGATGCGGTCGGTGGTCGACCAGTTCGAGAATTACGCCAAGCTCAACAAGAAGCTGCCGGCGGAAACCGCGGTGCAGCTGTCCGAGCTGGACGATCCCTCGCGCCTTGCCGATGCGATTGCCGGTAACATCGCGGTCAAGGTCGCCGACAAGCAGGCACTGCTGGTCGAATCCGATCCGCACAAGCGGCTGGAGATGGTGTTCGCCTTCATGGAGGGCGAACTGGGCGTGTTGCAGGTCGAGAAGAAAATCCGCAGCCGCGTGAAGCGCCAGATGGAGAAGACGCAGCGCGAATATTATCTGAACGAGCAGTTGAAGGCGATCCAGCGCGAACTCGGCAACGAGGGCGAGGATGGCGACGGCGACGAGATCGCCGAGCTGACGCAGAAGATCGCGACGCTGAAGCTCAGCAAGGAAGCGCGGACCAAGGCGACGTCGGAGCTGAAGAAGCTCAAGACGATGGCGCCGATGAGTGCCGAGGCGACCGTCGTGCGCAACTATCTCGACGTCCTGCTGGGCCTGCCCTGGGGCAAGAAGTCGAAGCTGAAGAAGGATATCGCGGTCGCGCAGGACGTGCTCGACCACGACCATTACGCGCTGGAAAAGGTCAAGGACCGCATCGTCGAATATCTGGCGGTGCAGGCCCGGACCAACAAGCTGAAGGGGCCGATACTGTGCCTCATCGGCCCGCCGGGGGTCGGCAAGACCAGCTTGGGCAAGTCGATCGCGAAGGCGACGGGGCGGGAGTTCATCCGCCAGTCTTTGGGCGGCGTGCGCGACGAAGCGGAGATTCGGGGCCATCGCCGCACCTATATCGGGTCGCTGCCGGGCAAGATCGTCACCAACCTGAAAAAGGCCGGCGCGTCGAACCCGCTGTTCCTGCTCGATGAGATCGACAAGCTGGGTCAGGATTTCCGCGGCGATCCGGCATCGGCGCTGCTCGAGGTGCTCGACCCCGAACAGAATGCGAAGTTCAACGATCATTATCTGGAGATCGACATCGATCTGTCGGACGTGATGTTCGTGTGCACCGCGAACACGCTGAACCTGCCGCAGCCGCTGCTCGACCGGATGGAGATCATCCGGCTGGAAGGCTATACCGAGGACGAGAAGGTCGAGATCGCCGAGCGGCACCTGGTCGCCAAGCAGGTCGATGCGCATGGGTTGAAACCGGGCGAGTTCGAACTGACGCAGGACGGCCTGCGCGATCTGATCCGTTTCTACACCCGCGAAGCCGGTGTCCGCACGCTGGAGCGCGAGATTGCGAAACTCGCCCGCAAGGCGCTGCGCCGCATGCTCGAAGGCAAGGCGACGTCGGTCACGGTCACCCCGGACAACCTGTCCGAGTTCGCCGGCGTCCGCAAATATCGCTTCGGCGTGGGCGAGGAAGAGCATCAGATCGGTGCGGTCACCGGTCTCGCCTGGACCGAGGTCGGTGGCGAACTGCTGACCATCGAAAGCGTCACGGTGCCGGGCAAGGGGTCGGTCAAGACGACCGGCAAGCTAGGCGACGTGATGAAGGAATCGGTCGAGGCGGCGTGGAGCTACGTCAAGGCGCGCTCGCCTGGCTATGGCATCAAGCCCAGCCTGTTCCACCGCAAGGATGTCCATATCCACCTGCCCGAGGGCGCGGTGCCGAAGGACGGCCCGTCGGCCGGCATCGGGCTGGTCACGTCGATCGTGTCCACGCTGACCGGCGTGCCGGTGCGGCGGGAGGTGGCGATGACCGGCGAGGTGACGTTGCGCGGTCGGGTACTGCCGATCGGCGGTCTCAAGGAAAAGCTGCTCGCGGCGCTGCGCGGCGGGATCACCACGGTGCTGATCCCGGTCGAGAACGAAAAGGATCTGGCGGAAATCCCGGCCAACATCCGTTCGGGGCTGGAGATCATTCCGGTCGCGCATGTCGACGAGGTGCTGCGCCTGGCGCTGACCGAGCCGCTGACCGCGATCGACTGGACCGAGGCAGACGATCTGGCGGCACAACCGCCGGTCCCGGTACCGGGCATCGGCGAGTCGCGCCCACATTGATGAGGATGGGGGTGGCCAATGGCCGCCCCCGTCCGATCCTGATGTACGTTTGCCGGACGATGGCGTGCAAAGCACCGGATTGCACTAATGCGTCCAATTTGCTTTGACAGCCCGCGTTCGAGCGGCCTTATTGCCGCTTTCGAGTTTTCCATATTGTTATTAGGCTGAAGGGGGTTCCACGGGATGAACAAGCAGGAGCTGATCGGGCAGGTCGCCGACCATTCGGGGCTTACCCGCGGCGATGCGATGAAGGCGGTCGAAGCGGTGTTCGACGTCATCTCGGCGGCGCTCAAAAAGGGTGACGAGGTTCGTCTCGTCGGATTCGGCACGTTTTCGGTGTCGAAGCGCAAGGCGTCGACCGGCCGCAACCCGCGGACCGGCGAACCGATGACGATCAAGGCGTCGTCGCAGCCGAAGTTCAAGGCCGGCAAGGGCCTGAAGGATTCGGTGAATTAAGTTCTGGACACGGTGGCCGGACCCATTTAGGGAGCCGTCCTCCGGGTTTCCGGGCGCGTAGCTCAGCGGTAGAGCACACCCTTCACACGGGTGGGGTCACAGGTTCAATCCCTGTCGCGCCCACCAGATCAACGGCCGTCCGGCACTGCGACCTCTGAACAGAGGCGTTGTGCGGGGCGGCCGTTTCTGATTCCGGGCAACATGGTTCGATCTGGAACGCTGTCACAAAACCGAAACCGTAACGTCTCCGAAACTTCATCCAAATCGCACGGTCCCGTCATCCAGCGCGCCTAACGGGCGGGTGTGGATCGGCCGACGGGGGAACCTTGGTCGATCGCCGGGTCAATGCGCCCGCATAACGACAACCAGGTTTCGGGAGTTCTTCGGTGATGGCCAGCAGCAAGCGCATCGGCTTTATTCTCATGGCGTCGACGGCCTGCGCCGCGCTCGCGGGGTGCAGCGGCGCCGATGGCGTCGCCTCGCCGGGTGCGGGCAGCATCAACGTGACCGTCCCCGCGCCGGCCCCGACGCCGACCCCGACGCCCTCGGCCACCCCGAGCGCGATCACCGCGGCGCAGTTCGCGGCCTCGACCACCGTCAACGGCGTCTCGATCACGCCGGAAGAACAGCTCGCCATCGTCAATGCCGGCACCAACAACAATGTGAACGGCGTCGGTTCGACGATGAACGGCGTCTATCCGGTCGGCAGCGCCTCGCTGGCCACCGCGACCGATCCGTCGACGATCAACAGCTTCTTCACCAGCACCAACTATGTCGGCGCGCTGAACGGTCCGACCGATACCGCGTTCCAGGGCTGGACCTGCAACTCGACCTCGGCCGAATTCGGCGGTTCGGGCGCGCGCTGCACCGCGGTCCCGTCGATCGGCACCTATGCCGCGGCGACCTCGGTCTGCCCGACCGGCACGCTGGATGACGGCACCAACAGCTCGTCGAGCCCGACGATCCGCTATTGCCGCCTGCCGCAGAACATCACCACCGACCTGTCGCTGCCCAAGATCGCCGGCGTCGTCTATCGCCTGCGCGGCCAGACCGAAGTCGGCACCGACCTCGGCACCACGGGCGGCACCGGCGCCACACTGACGATCGCCGCCGGCGTCGTCATCGCCGCCGACTCGACCGAAGCAACCAACGACCTGCTGCTGGTCAACCGCGGTTCGAAGATCTCGGCGATCGGCACGCGCGACGCGCCGATCATCTTCACCTCGCAGCAGAACACCGTCAGCAACGG
The DNA here is from genome assembly GCF_003951715.1 of Sphingomonas sp. ABOLH. Taxonomy (NCBI): domain Bacteria; kingdom Pseudomonadati; phylum Pseudomonadota; class Alphaproteobacteria; order Sphingomonadales; family Sphingomonadaceae; genus Sphingomonas; species Sphingomonas sp. ABOLH. Next base: position 55,253 of record NZ_QQWV01000013.1, read on the forward strand.
CGTATCGGACGCGACTCAGGGTCAGTGGGGCGGCATCATCCTGCTCGGCCGTGCGCCGACCGCCGTCTGCGCGACCGGCACCGGCCCGAACAACGCCGCCGGTTCGTCGACCACCTGCCAGCAGGCGATCGAAGGCGTGACGGGACGCTTCTATGGCGGTCCGAACGTCGCCGACAGCTCCGGCCAGATGTCGTACGTCCAGATCCGCTATTCGGGTATCGCGATCAGCGACGGCAACGAACTGCAGGGCCTGACGCTGGGCGGCACCGGGACCGGCACCGTTCTGGACCATATCCAGAGCCACAATTCGGCCGATGACGGCATCGAAATCTTCGGTGGCACGACCAATCTGAAGTACATCGCGATCACCGGTGCTGACGATGACGGCTTCGACATCGACAATGGCTATCGCGGGTTCATGCAGTTCATGATCGCCGCGCAGCGCACGCTGGGCGCGACCGCCGACTCCTTCTCGACCGAGATCGACTCTAATAACGCCGAGGACCTGCTGCCGCGGACCTTCTCGACCTATGCCAACTTCACCTTCATCCAGACGGCGCTGGCGCCGGCCGCGATCCGTCAGCGCGGCGGGTCGGACATGCGCTATGTCAACGGCATCGTGAAGTCGGTGTCGAGCGTCCCGTGCCTCAACCTGGTGGCGGGCACCAGCGATCGCTCGACGATCCGCGCGGCGAACACTGGTCCGACCGACAATGGCGGCCCGCAGGAATTCGGCCCGCCGGTGTTCAGCTCGATCTACTTCGCCTGCAACGGGCGCTGATCCGCGACACCATCGCGCCCAAGCGATGACACGCCGATGCCGGGGCGGGCCGATACGCCCGTCCCGGCATTCGCTCTTTACGACTTGAACAGGTGGATCCCCGGTCATGCAGCACCGCCGCGCCTATGCAACGCTCCTTCTCCTGACATCGCAACTGGTCGCGCCGGCCGTACTGGCGCAGACCGCGCCGGCACCGACCGCGGCCACTCCGCCGGTCGTGCAGACCGGCACCCAGCCGGACCCGGTCGCCACGCCGCAGGACGGCACGACCACGACCGACACCCCGGCCGAAGTCTCCTCGCCGGGCTTCGACGAATCGACGGCGGAGGAAATCGTCGTCGTCGGCCGCAACATCCCGAACGTGGTGCGTGCCACGCCGCAGATCGTGTCGGTGCTGTCGGAAGCCGACATCGCGCGCACCGGTGACGGCGACATCGCCGGCGCGCTGACCCGTGTCACCGGCCTGTCGGTTGTCGGCGGCGGCTTCGTCTATGTCCGAGGTCTCGGCGATCGCTATTCGTCGTCGCTGCTCAACGGATCGCCGCTGCCCAGCCCTGAGCCGCTGCGCCGTTCGGTCCCGCTCGACATCTTCCCGACCTCGATCGTCGGATCGGCGCTGGTGCAAAAGACCTATTCGGTCAACTTCCCCGGTGAATTCGGCGGCGGCGTCATCAACCTGACGTCGAAGGCGATCCCGAAGAAGAACTTCCTGTCAATCGGCGGGTCGATAGCTGCGGACACGGTGACGACCAGCGAGCTCGGCTATGTCTATCCCGGCGGCAAGTCCGACTGGATCGGCTATGACGATGGGACGCGCGGCGTTCCCGCCTTCATCCGCAACGCCGACCAGGGATCGGGCATCTTCACCGCCGATCAGGTGGCGCAGCTGAACAACGCACGCACGACGCTGTTGCAGGTCAACAACCAGCTGCCGGCCAACCTGTCGGGTGAGATCGCCGGCGGTTCGGTGTTCGATATCGGCAGCGACCGGCTGGGCGTCATCGCGTCGCTCGGCCTGTCCAACACCTTCCGCACCCGCGACGCGATCCAGCAGGACAGCGTCAGCGAGGACGGCACGGTCCGCAACGATTTCCGCACCGTGCTGACCGACAACCGGATTGTGGCCAATGCGCTGGTCGGGCTGGGCTACGAGTTCAACGACAATACGATCCGCTGGACCAACGTCTATATCCACGACACGCTGAAGCAGGGCCGTCTGGCCGGGTCGGAAGCGTACAACAATTTCAGCGGCCTGCGCCTGCAACAGAACACCAACTGGTTCGAACGCCAGCTGATCGAGACGCAACTGGTCGGCGAATTCAAGCTGACCGATGCGCTGAAGTTCGACGCGCGCGGCGCCTTCGCCAATTCGAAGCGCAACGCGCCCTATGAGCGGCAGTTCGACTATCTCTGCTCGAACCGTACGACCAACGGCTATCCGATTACGACTGACGGTGCGCCCTTCTCGCGCGGGTTCAATTGCAACGGCGCCTATCAGGTGACGCAGCGCTTCTCGCCCTTTGCCAGCGTCGTGTTCAGCGAGCTGGACGAGAATCTGTACACCGGTCAGGCCGACCTGTCGTACAAGCTGGCGACCGATCGACCGATCACGCTGTCGACCGGCTATTTCTATTCGAACACCGACCGCAATTCGCGCCGGTTGCAGTTCAACTACCAGACCAGCGATGGCGCAGGCACGGCGCCGGGTTTCCCCAACAACCTGCTGCGTCCGGACTATCTGCTGTCGCCCGACTCGCTGTTCAACGCCTGTCCGCAGCGCGGGACCGGGGCCTGCACGATCCAGCTGCAGTTCAATACGCAGAACGGCGCCTATGCCTATGATGCCGGCCTCGAAATCCATGCCGGCTATGTCCAGGCCGAGGCCGAGGTTAGCGACGGCCTGCGCGCGGTCGCCGGCGTGCGTTACGAAACGGCGCGCGAGGAAGTGACGCCGATCGGCAATCCGTCGACCATCCTGAAGAACGGCTATTGGCTGCCGGCGGGCACGCTGACGTGGAATTTCGCGTCGGACATGCAGGCGCGGTTGAGCGGCGCGAAGACGATCTCGCGCCCGCAATTCCGCGAGCTTGCCCCCCAGCAGTTCCGCGATCCCGACTCGGACCGCCTGTTCTTCGGTAACCCGAACCTGCGCGATTCCGAATTGTGGAATCTCGAAGCGCGCTACGAATGGTTCTTCGGCCGCGACCAGCGCTTCACCGCCGCCGGTTTCTACAAGCGGATCGATCGCCCGATCGAACAGGCCGGCTTCTATCCCAGCCCCGACGCGACGCTGCAAACCGGCTTTACCTATCTGCCCAAGGCGACGTTGTGGGGCGGCGAGGTCGAGGCGCAGAAATATGTTCTGCTCGAAAGCCTCGGCAATTTCTTCGCGACGCGGCGCCTGCTGCTGCTGGCGAACTATACCTATACCCAGTCGCAGATCACGGCGGATGGCAGCTGCGTGCCCAATCCGGCGGCGGCATTGGGTTCGCCCGGCATCGGTGGCTGTGCGGCGGGCTTCGGTCGTGCCAATCTGCTGTTCCGCGACGGCGCGCCGCTGACCGGCCAGTCGGACCATCTGGTCAACGTGCAGGTCGGGCTGGAGGATACCGCCAACCTGTCGCAGCTGACCTTGCTATTCAACTATGCCAGCGACCGTGTGACGAACCGTGGTCCGTCGAACCTGTCGGGGCAGGGGTTCCAGCCCGATATCGTCGAGCGTCCGGGCATCCGCCTCGACCTCGTCGCGCGGCAGGGGTTCGAAGTGGCCGGCGCCAATCTGGAGGTGAAGGCGGAGGCCCGCAACCTGACCGGCCAGCGTTATTCGGAAAGCCAGAATTTCGGCGGCAACCCGGTCTATATCAACCGCTACGACCTCGGCCGGATGTTCTCGCTGGGCATCACCGCCCAGTTCTGATCCGGCGTAACGCGGCAGGACGGGCCGTCGGCAGCGATGCCGGCGGCCCGTTCGCTTATCCCCACGGGCGTTCGCGAAACCATTTGGTCAGGACGTATTTCGTGCCCTCGCGCACCTTCATCCCGTGGTGGAGCGTCGCGGGGTTCGGCGTGCCGTCCGCGCGCAAATTGTTCCAGGCGAGCAGCTTGCCGGTCTCGGGCTGGACGATCTTGTCGATCGCCTTGAAGCGCGTGGCGCCACCGGCACCCGGTTCGTTGAGGTAAAGCATGACCGTCCAGGTCCGGTTGCCGGCGACCGAGCAATATTTCGCGAAGTCGCCGCCATGCGGATCGAAATAGTCGGTGTGCGCCTTGAACTCTTGCCCCACGGCATAGCGTTGTCCCTGCAACGGCTCGCCATGGGCCGGGTCGAGCGCGCAGAAGTCGAAGATCAACGCCTCTGCCGCAGCGACCACCGGATCGGTCGAATCGAGGTCACACGTTTCGCTGGTCCGAAAGGTCGGGTCGCCATTGGCGTCGGCGATGGTCGACGGCCGGCGCTTGGCATCGATCCGCTCGATCAGCGCGGCGCACAGATTGGCGGGGATCAGCGCCCGACGGATGAACAGCGACAGTTTGGCGCTGGGTACGCGTTGCACGCCCGGTTGGGCCATGATGTGCTCGACGACCGGTTCCGATGGATAGCCGGAACCGAGCGACGGGCGGGCGGGGGTGGCGTGCGTTTGCATGGAGATTTTCCTGCCAGAACGATTATCGTTGCGCCACTGCTTGACCGACGCGCGACGCACGGCTAAGCGCGCCACTCCACGGCGACCGTAGTTCAATTGGTTAGAGCGCCGGCTTGTGATGCCGGAAGTTGCGGGTTCAAGTCCCGTCGGTCGCCCCATCCCTTACAGCGCTGGAGCCGCCGCCGTGCAGACCGATTGGGGTTATCCCGACTTCGACGATCACGAGGGCATCCACCTCTTTTCTGATCACCAGACCGGCCTGCGCTGCGTCATCGCGGTCCATTCGACCGCGCTGGGCCCGGCGGCGGGCGGCGTGCGCTTCTGGCGCTATGCGACCAGTGACGCGGCGGTGACCGACGCGCTGCGCCTGTCGCGCGGCATGAGCTTCAAGAACGCGATGGCCGGCCTGCCGATGGGCGGCGGCAAGGGCGTGGTGCTGGCGCCTGAGGGCGGCGCCAAGACGCCCGAACTGCTGGCGGCTTTCGGTCGTGCGGTCGAATCGCTCGGCGGGCGCTACGTTACGGCCGAAGATGTCGGCATGTCGGAAGCCGACATGATCACGATCTCCGGTTCGACCAAATATGTGTCCGGCCTGCCCGTCGCGGCGGGCAATGCCGGCGGCGATCCGGGGCCCTTCACCGCGATGGGCGTGTATCTGGGCGTCCGTGCGGCGGCCAGGCGAGCGCTGGGCAGCGACGACATGCGCGGCGTTCGCGTCGCGGTGCAGGGTGTCGGCTCGGTCGGTGGCGGGCTTGCGCGCCTGCTGGCCAAGGACGGTGCCGTGCTGACGCTGGCCGACGTCAACGAAGCACGGGCCGAAGCGCTGGCGAGCGAGCTGGGCGCGACGACCGCCGATCCGGCAACGGTCCTGACGCTGGAGGCCGATATCGTCAGCCCCAATGCGCTGGGGGCGGTGCTGGATGAAGCAACTATTGCGGCGCTGCGGTGCCGCGCGGTGGCGGGCGGCGCCAACAACCAGTTGGCGACGGCTGCGGACGGTGCGCGCCTGCAGGATCGCGGGATCCTCTACGCGCCCGATTACGTCATCAACGCGGGCGGGATCATCAACGTCGCGCTGGAATATCTCGGCCAGGGCAACCGTGCCGAGGTCGAGGCCCGCATTGCGCGCATCCCCGACCGGCTGGTGCAGGTGTGGGACGAGAGCGAAGCCAGCGGCAAGCCGCATTCGGACGTCGCGGATGCCATTGCCCGCCGGCTGATCGGCCGCGGCTGATCCTTCGTCGCCAGTCCCGCATCGGCAGGACTGGCGACCTTCTCTTAAGTCACACAGGATCGTCGATCCGGCGCAGGCGGCGGATACGGGGTTCGCGTTCCAGATCGGCCTGCTCGCGGATCGTCTGGCGCAATTCGTCACGCTTTTCGTGGATCGAGGCGATCACCGGTCCCATCGCGACGCCGAGATCGACCAGCACCGCTTCAGACAATTGCAGCGAGCTTTCGAGCGTTTCGGGCACCGCGTCGCTGACCCCGGCTGCATAGAGTTCGGCGGCATGGGTCGCGTCCCGAGCGCGGGCGAGGATCGTCAGGTTCGGCACCCAGCCGCGAACCCGGCGCGTCAACCGCACGGTCAGCACGGGATCGTCCATCGTCAGCACCAGGGCAGACGCACGGCCGAGGTCCAGGCGATCGACCAGTTCGGAACGCGATACGTCGCCGAACAGGATCGGATGCCCTTCCGCGCGTGCCGCCGCGACGTTGTCGATGTCTGAATCGACCGCGATATAGCTCTTGCCGTGGGTCTTGAGCATTTCGGCGACCAGCCGACCCACACGCCCGAACCCGATGATCACGACGCGTGCGGCGGCGGTTTCGACCGGGGCTTCCTCCGGCGTACCCGTGCGATGCTCGATCCGGCGTGACACCCGCTTGCCCAGCGTCGCCAGCAGCGGCGTGATGGTCAGACCGATGGCAGTGACCGTCTGCCAGAAGGCGGCAGTCGACGACTGGATCAGCTGCGCCTGCGTCGCGGCGGCCAGCACGATCAGCGTCGTTTCCGACGGGCTCGACATCAGCAGGCCGGTTTCGGTTGCGGTGCCAGGGCGCACGCCGTTGAACCACAGCAGCCCGCTGGTAACGACCGCCTTCAGCACGACCACGCCGGCGATGGCGCCAAGCAGTTCGGGCCAGTTGTCGGCGATAGTCGCGAGGTCGAGGCTCATGCCGACGGTGATCAGGAACACGCCCAGCGCCAGTCCCTTGAATGGCGCGGTGATGACCTCGACCTCGCTATGATATTCGGTTTCGGCGATCAGCAGGCCGGCGAGCAGCGCTCCGACGATCGGCGACAGGCCGGCTGCGGTCGTGACGAGGCTGGCGACGATGACGACGAGCAGGCTGGCGGACAGGAACAGCTCGGGGCTCTTGGTCCGGGCTGCCTGCGCGAACAGGCGTGGCAGGAACAGGCGGCCGGCGGCATAGAGGCCGACGACGCTCAAGCCGCCCCACATCGCGGTATTGGCAAGGCCGACCCAGCCGTCATCGGTCGCGGTCGGAGCGAGCGCGCCGAGCGCAAAGATGATCGGGACGAGCGCCAGATCCTCGAACAGCAGCATGGAGAAGGCGGTGCGGCCGACCGGTCCGGTCGTGCCTGCCATCGGCAGCACCAACGCGGTCGATGAAAGTGCGAGGGCGAGGCCGAGCCCGATCGCACCCGCGGTTGCCTGACCCAGTACCATCAGCGCGATGCCAATCAGCAGCGCCGATCCGAACAGTTCGGCGGCGCCCAGTCCGAACACCTGCCGGCGCATCGCCCAGAGGCGCTTGAACGACAGTTCGAGGCCGATCGAAAACAACAGGAGGACGATGCCGAATTCGGCGAAGGGTTCGATCGAATGTCGGTCGGTGATGGTGATGTGGAACAGCCAGGGCGCACGGTCGACCAGCGCGCCGAGGCCGAAGGGGCCGACGAGCACGCCGACCAGAATGAACCCGATGACCGGGTTGACCCGAAAGCGGGCAAACGCGGGAATGACGAGGCCGGCGGCCCCCAGAATGACCAGCGAATCGCTGAACGGCGTCGAATCAATCGGCAATGGCATGGCGGCATTGTTGCGGATGCGGCACGGACGCGGCAACCGCTAACGCACGAACGGCGCCCATCCGCGGGGATGAACGCCGTTCGCCTCTACCGATGATGGGGACGGATCAGCTCTGCGCGCCCATCGCCGATTCGAGGTTGACGCGAACCTGTTCGAAGAACTGTTCGGTGGTCATCCACGGCTGGTTCGGGCCGATCAGGATCGCGAGATCCTTGGTCATGTGGCCGGCTTCGACGGTTTCGATGCAGACCTTTTCCAGCGTCTCGGCGAACTTGGTGACTTCCGGCGTGCCGTCGAACTTGCCGCGATACTTCAGGCCGCCGGTCCAGGCGAAGATCGACGCGATCGGGTTGGTCGAGGTCGCCTTGCCCTGCTGATGTTGGCGATAGTGTCGCGTAACGGTGCCGTGGGCGGCTTCGGCTTCGATCGTCTTGCCGTCCGGCGACATCAGAACCGAAGTCATCAGGCCGAGCGAACCGAAACCCTGCGCGACCTGGTCAGACTGCACGTCGCCGTCATAGTTCTTGCAGGCCCAGACGAACTCGCCGTGCCACTTCAGCGCCGATGCAACCATGTCGTCGATTAGGCGATGCTGATATTCGATGCCGGCGGCCTGGAACTGATCCTTGAATTCGGTCGCGAATACTTCCTCGAAGATATCCTTGAAGCGGCCGTCATACGCTTTCAGGATCGTATTCTTGGTCGACAGATACACCGGCCAGCCACGGCCGAGGCCGTAGTTCATCGACGCGCGGGCAAAGTCACGGATCGATTCGTCGAGATTGTACATGCCCATGGCGACGCCGGCGGCGGGGAAGTCGAACACTTCCTCCTCGATCACCTGCCCGTCGGTGCCTTCCCACTTCATGGTGAGCTTGCCCGCACCCGGCACCTTGAAATCGGTCGCCTTATACTGGTCGCCGAATGCATGGCGGCCGACGACGATCGGCTTGGTCCAGCCCGGGATCAGGCGCGGCACGTTCGAGATGACGATCGGTTCGCGGAAGACCACGCCGCCCAGGATGTTGCGGATCGTGCCGTTGGGCGAGCGCCACATCTTCTTCAGGCCGAATTCCTCGACGCGGGCTTCGTCGGGGGTGATCGTGGCGCACTTCACGCCGACGCCATACTTCTGGATCGCCTTGGCGCTGTCGACCGTGATCTTGTCGTCGGTCTCGTCGCGCTTCTCGATGCCCAGGTCATAATATTCGAGGTCGATATCGAGATAGGGGAGGATCAGCCGTTCGCGAATCCATGCCCAGATGATGCGGGTCATTTCGTCGCCGTCGATCTCCACGACCGGGGTTTTGACCTTGATCTTCGCCATGCGCCTGCTCTCGATATTGTTGCGGTTGCGAGGGCCTTAGGGGGTCGTTGGCGCGGGATCAACCGGGCGGGCGGAGCGGGGCGGTTGTCAGCACGACCCGCCTTGGCTACACCACGCTTCATGGCATCGCTCGAAAAGCCCGCGGTCGGCACCACGACCGTCAAGTGGCGCTGGCCCTCGGTTCATCCCGAAGGGCGCAAATACGTCCTCATCGCCGCCGTCATCACCGCCTTCTTCGCCTTCATGGCATGGGAGACGCTGGCATGGCCGATGGGGCTGGTGACCTTGTGGGTCGCCTCCTTCTTTCGCGATCCGATCCGCACGACGCCGCAGGGCGAAGGCCTGATCGTCGCGCCGGCCGATGGCATGGTCACGATGATCCAGCGGGTCGAACTGCCGCCGGAGTTGCGCGGCCCCAACGGTCTTGGCGATCAGCCGCTGGTGCGGGTGTCGATCTTCATGTCGGTGTTCGACGTGCACATCAACCGTACGCCGATCGCGGGCACGGTGCGGCAGGTCGTCTATATTTCCGGCAAGTTCCTGAACGCCGATCTCGACAAGGCAAGCGACGAGAATGAGCGCCAGCATATCGTGGTCGAGGGACTGGATGGGCAGCGGGTCGGCTTCACCCAGATTGCCGGGCTGGTCGCGCGGCGGATCGTCGGCTTCGTGAAGCCGGGGGATTTCGTCGCGGCAGGACAGCGGATCGGCCTGATCCGCTTCGGCAGCCGCGTCGACGTGTTCCTGCCCGAAGGGATCGAGCCGCAGGTTGCGCTGGGCCAGCGCAGCGTTGCCGGTGAAACGGTACTGGGACGACCGGGACTTGCCGCCCCCGTCGGTGTGGCACAGTGAGGATGCGTCGCCAGCTTCCCGTGCGCGGTATTCCGCTGCGTGCCTTCGCGCCCAATGCCATCACCGCGCTGGCGCTGTGTTCCGGCCTGACCGGCATCCGTTTCGCCATTGGCGGCGAGTGGGAGCGCGCCGTGCTGATGGTGCTGCTCGCCGGGGTGCTCGACGGGCTGGACGGCAGGGTCGCGCGACTGGTGCGCGGCGAGAGCAAGTTCGGCGCGGAGCTCGATTCGCTGTCCGACGCGATCTCGTTCGGTGTGTCGCCGGCGCTGATCCTGTACCTCTGGTCGCTGCTGACCGAGCCGCGGATCGGATGGATCGTATCTTTGGTCTATGCGGTATTCACCGCGCTCCGCCTCGCCCGATTCAACGCGCGGATCGACGTGGCCGATCAGCCGCACAAGTCCGCCGGATTCCTGACCGGCATTCCTGCCCCGGCGGGTGCCGGGCTGGCCATGCTGCCGCTATACATCTGGATCTGGTCAGGCGAGGACCTGTTCCGGTCGCCGTGGCTGGTCGCCCCCTGGGTGGCGTTCGTCGCCTTCCTGATGGTGTCGAGCCTCGCCACCTATAGCTGGTCGTCGCTCAAGCTGCGTCCGAACATCCGGTTCGAAGCGATTGTCGGCGTGGTGATCGTTGCGGCTGCGTTGGTGTCCGCCGCGTGGGAAACGCTCACGGCAGTATGCGTCGCCTATCTGGTGACGCTGCCGTTCAGCATTCGCAGCTATGCGCGGGTCAGGCGGCTACGCGAAGCGGCTGCGCAGCGGCCGTAGCGGCGCGCTGGCGGATAACGCCACGGCGCGATGTCAGCCGTACCGGGGGCAGTGGGTCGATCGTCCATTCCGGGCCACGCAGCAGCAGGCGAAGGATGCGGTCCTTTGCCGGAACGATGGTGGCGAAGATCGTCGCCACCGCGACGATGAAACCGAAAGCGAACAACGCAGAAACCAACAGGGCCATCTCGAAACTCCCCGATCATGCGACCATGAAATCGCAAGCCCCCTCAACAGGTTAGTTGAGTTCTTGTTCCATGGTCCGTGTCTGAACCCTGTATGTTCTCATATCGTTCCATCGTCAAGTCTTGATCGCCCGCCGATGTTCCGCTAAGGGCCGCCGTCTCAACCCCACATGGGAAGCGCATATACCGGTGCCCGGGCCTAAGGCCCAAACAAGGGTTCCTGCTTCCCAGAGGATCAACCGGAAGGAATTATCCTATGGCGGCACCCGTCGTCACCATGCAGGCGCTGCTCGAATCGGGCGCGCACTTCGGCCACCAGACCCACCGCTGGAACCCGAAGATGAAGCCGTACATCTTTGGCGATCGTAACGGCGTCCACATCCTCGACCTGTCGCAGACCGTGCCGCTGTTCGCACGCGCGCTCGAATTCGTGTCGTCGACCGTCGCGTCGGGCGGCAAGGTCCTGTTCGTCGGCACCAAGCGCCAGGCGCAGGAGCCGATCGCCGAAGCAGCGCGCAAGTCGGGCCAGCATTTCGTCAACCATCGCTGGCTGGGCGGCATGCTCACCAACTGGAAGACGATCAGCAACTCGATCAAGCGTCTCAAGGCGCTCGAAGAGCAGCTGTCGGGTGACACGCACGGCCTGACCAAGAAGGAAGTGCTGAACCTGACCCGCGAGAAGGACAAGCTGGAGCTGTCGCTCGGCGGTATCCGCGATCTGGGCGGCATTCCCGACATCATGTTCGTGATCGACGCGAACAAGGAAGAGCTGGCGATCAAGGAAGCCAACACGCTAGGTATCCCGGTCGTCGCGATCCTCGATTCGAACGTGTCGCCGGACGGCATCGCCTTCCCGGTGCCCGCGAACGATGACGCGAGCCGTGCGATCCGCCTGTACTGCGAAGCCGTGGCGATCGCCGCGACCCGTGGCGGGCAGCAGGCGATGGCCCATTCGGGCCGCGACCTGGGCGCGATGGACGAGCCGCCGGCAGAGGAAGCGCTGACCGCCGAGCCGGAAGCCGCTGTCGAAGCGTAAGCTGTCACGGAACTGACGTGCGGGCGGGGCAGGGCGGAACACGCGCTGCCTCGCCCGCAAGCATATCGAACACCAATCAGGAGCCTGATCATGGCAGAAGTTACCGCCGCCGCCGTCAAGGAACTGCGTGAGCGCTCGGGCGCAGGCATGATGGACTGCAAGAAGGCGCTGTCCGAGAATAATGGCGACATGGAAGCCGCCGTCGACTGGCTGCGTACCAAGGGCCTTGCCGCCGTCGCCAAGAAGTCGAGCCGCACCGCGGCCGAAGGTCTGGTCGGCGTTGCCGTCGCCGGCACCAAGGGCGTTGCGATCGAAGTCAACAGCCAGACCGACTTCGTCGCCAAGAACGACCAGTTCCAGAGCTTCGTTCGTGACGTCGTCGCGATCGCGCTGGAAAAGGGCGACGATATCGAGGCGCTGAAGGGCCAGGCGATGCCGAACGGCGGCACCGTCGAGGACGCGCTGGTCGCCAACATCTCGACCATCGGCGAAAACCAGGTGCTGCGTCGCGCGAAGGCCGTCGAAGTCGCCAAGGGCGCGGTGATCCCGTATGTCCACAACGCCGCCGCCCCCGGCCTGGGCAAGATCGGCGTGCTGGTCGCGCTGGAATCGGACGCCGGCGTCGACGTCCTCGAACCGCTGGGCAAGCAGATCGCGATGCACATCGCCGCTGCCTTCCCGCTGGCGCTGGACGAGAGCGGTCTGGACCAGGACATCCTGGAGCGTGAGCGCCAGATCGCGACCGAAAAGGCCGCCGAATCGGGTAAGCCGGCCGACATCATCGCCAAGATGGTCGAAGGTTCGGTGAAGAAGTTCGCCAAGGAAAACGCGCTGCTGAGCCAGCCGATCGTGATGGACGGCAAGACGCCGGTCGCGGACGTCGTCGCCAAGGCGGCCAAGGACGCGGGCACGACCATCGTGCTGAAGGACTATGTCCGCTTCCAGCTCGGCGAAGGCATCGAGAAGGAAGAGAGCGACTTCGCCGCCGAAGTCGCCGCCACGGCCGGCCTGACCAAGTAAGGTCCTACCCGCCGATCCGGCAAAGGCAGGGGCCGCAGGTGTGATATGCACCTGCGGCCCTTGTCGTATCGGCCAATGGCCGCTTGGCTTTGCGGGCGGTCGCGGCTAGGGTCCGCCGCGCTCCAATCCAGCCAACTTTGCAGGTTTCATGACCCGTCCCCGCTTCAATCGTATCCTCCTGAAACTGTCCGGCGAAGTGCTGATGGGATCGGGCCAGTTCGGCATCGACCCCGCGATGTGCGACCGCGTCGCCCGCGAGATCAAGGCCGCGCGGGGCGAAGGGCATGAGGTGTGCGTCGTGGTCGGCGGCGGTAACATCTTCCGCGGTGTCGCCGGGGCTGCGGCGGGCTTCGAGCGCGCGAGCGCCGATTATATGGGCATGCTCGCGACCGTGATGAACGCGCTCGCCATGCAGAACGCACTGGAACAGATCGGCGTCGAAACCCGCGTCCAGTCGGCGATCCCGATGGCGTCGGTGTGCGAGCCCTATATCCGCCGTCGCGCGGTGCGCCACATGGAGAAGGGGCGCGTCGTGATCTTCGCCGCCGGCACTGGCAGCCCGTTCTTCACCACCGATACCACCGCCGCGCTGCGCGCCGCCGAAATGGGTTGCGAGGCGCTGTTCAAGGGCACCAGTGTCGACGGCGTCTATGACGCGGACCCGAAGAAGGTGCCGACCGCCAAGCGCTACGACACGCTGGGCTTCGGGCGCGTGCTGGCCGACGACCTGAAGGTGATGGACGCGTCGGCGGTGGCGCTGTGCCGCGACAACAATATCCCGATCGTCGTCTTCAACATTCGCGACGAAGGCAACCTTGCCGCCGTGCTGGCGGGCGAAGGTGTGTCGACGATCGTCCAGAACAACGCTTGATTCAGAAGGAAGTCGGTTATGGCCGCATATAACAAGGCCGATCTGGAGCGCCGGATGGCCGGTGCCGTGGAATCGCTGAAGGGCGACCTGAGCGGTCTGCGCACCGGGCGGGCGGCGGTATCGCTGCTCGATCCGGTGATGGTCGAGGTGTACGGCGCGCACATGCCGCTGAACCAGGTCGCGACCGTGTCGGCGCCCGAGCCGCGCATGCTGTCGGTCCAGGTGTGGGACAAGTCGAATGTCGGCCCGGCCGACAAGGCGATCCGTTCGGCCGGTCTCGGCCTCAACCCGATCGTCGACGGCCAGACGCTGCGCCTGCCGATCCCCGACCTGACCGAGGAGCGTCGCAAGGAACTGGCGAAGCTGGCCGGCAAATATGCGGAATCGGCGCGTATCGCCGTGCGCAACGTCCGTCGCGACGGCATGGAAAGCCTGAAGACCGACGAGAAGAAGGGCGTCTATTCGGAAGACGAGCGCAAGCGCCACGAGACCGAGGTCCAGAAGCTGACCGACGCCACGATCGCCGAGATCGATGCGGCGGCCGATGCCAAGGAAAAGGAAATCCTCGGCAAGTGACGTCGTTCGCCGCGCGTGCTCCGGTTCCGGCCCATGCCGACGAACCGGGCCTGCATTCCTCCGCATCCATTCCGCGTCATGTGGCGATCATCATGGACGGCAACGGCCGCTGGGCGAAGGCCCGGCGCCTGCCGCGCGTGGCGGGCCATCGGCAGGGCGTGGAGGCGGTGCGTCGCATCACCCGGGCCGCGCGCGAACAGGGCATCGAGGCGCTGACGCTCTATGCCTTCTCGTCGGAGAATTGGCGCCGGCCGGAAGAGGAAATCGGCGACCTGATGGGGTTGCTGCGCCATTTCCTGAAGAACGAGATCAAGGAACTGACGCGCGAGGGCGTGCGGCTGCGCATCCTTGGGAATTACCGCGCGCTCAAGGCCGACTTGGTCGAGTTGATCGACGACGCGGTGGCGCGGACGGCGACCAACACCGGGCCGATCCTGGCCATCGCGCTGAACTATGGCGCGCAGGCCGAATTGGTCGCGGCGGCGCGGCGGCTGGCGGAAAAGGTTGCGGCCGGGATGCCCGTGTCGGCGATCGACGAGGCGGCGATCGACCGTGAACTCGATACCGATGGCCTGCCGCCGCTCGACCTGATGATCCGCACGTCGGGGGAACAGCGCCTGTCGAACTTCCTGTTGTGGCAGGCGGCTTATGCCGAGCTGTTGTTCGTCGACACGCTGTGGCCCGATTTCGACGGCGAGTGCCTGGCGCAGGCGATCGCCGCCTATGGCCAGCGGCAGCGCCGGTTCGGGGGCCTGTGATTCCCGATCCCGCCGCCGATCCGGTTGCGCGGCGCAAATCCGACCTTGCCACGCGGACGCTGGCCAGTGTCGGCATGATTGCGGTGGCGGCGACCGCCTTGTGGCTGGGCGGTTTCGTGTTCTGGCTGCTGGTCGCGATCGGCACCCTGTTCATGATGGCCGAATGGGCCGACCTGCACAAAGTCTCGCGCGAGCATAAGCGGCTGGCGCAGTTCGCGCTGACCGTGCCGCTGGCGATCCTGTCGCCGCTGGCGGCGGGAGCGAGTTTCCTGGCGCTGGGGCTGATTATTGGCGCTGCGTTCTTCGTCGTCATCACGACCCGCCTGCCGGGGCTGGCGCGTGGCATCGTCTATTGCTGGGCGCCGGCGCTGGCGGTCGTGTTCCTGCGCGGGCAGGGCGACGGGCTGCTGCTCGCCTTCTGGGCGATGGCGCTGGTCTGGGCATGCGACATCGGCGCCTATTTCGCGGGCCGGTCGATCGGCGGGCCGAAGCTTGCGCCGACGATCAGCCCGAACAAGACCTGGGCCGGACTGATCGGCGGCGTAATCGCCGCGTCGGTGCTGGCGGGCGTGCTGCAATATGCCGGACTGCCGCTGCATCTGGTGCTGGCGACGCCGCTGCTGGCGGTACTGGCGCAGATGGGCGACCTGTATGAGAGCCAGCTGAAGCGCAAGGCCGGGGTCAAGGATTCGGGCAACGTCCTGCCCGGCCATGGCGGCGTCTTGGATCGTTTGGACGGACTGGTTCCCGTCGCGCCGGCTGCGGCGCTGATGGTATTGGCGGGGCTGTATCTGGCATGAAGCGGGTTACCATATTGGGCGCGACCGGATCGGTCGGGTCGTCGACGCTCGACCTGATCGAGCGCAATCCCGATGATTTCGCGGTCGAGGCGCTGACGGCACATCGTGACGTCGGCAAGCTGGCAGCCGCTGCACGCCGGGTCGGCGCGGCGCTGGCGGTGGTCGGCGACGAAGCCTGTCTGCCGGCGTTGCGCGACGCGCTGGACGGCAGCGGGATCGAGGCGGCGGGCGGCGCGCAGGCGGTGGTCGAAGCGGCGGCGCGGCCGGTCGACTGGACCATGGCGGCGATCGTCGGCACCGCGGGGCTGAAGCCGGTCATGGCAGCGTTGGCGCGCGGTGGCGCGGTGGCGCTTGCCAACAAGGAAGCCCTGGTTTCGGCCGGCGATGTGATGATGGCGGCGGCGCGCCGGGCGGGCACCACGCTGCTGCCGGTCGACAGCGAGCATAATGCGGTCTTCCAGTGCCTCGACGATTGCCCGCCCGAGCGCATCCGCCGCATCATCCTGACCGCGAGCGGCGGGCCGTTCCGCGAGCGATCACTGGAAGAGATGCGCGCCATCACGCCCGAACAGGCGGTGGCGCATCCCAATTGGTCGATGGGCGCCAAGATTTCGGTCGATTCGGCGACGATGATGAACAAGGGCCTCGAACTGATCGAGGCGTATCACCTGTTCCCCGTCAGCCCCGAACAGCTCGACGTGCTGGTCCATCGCCAGTCGGTGATCCATTCGATGGTCGAATATGTCGACGGGTCGACACTGGCGCAACTGGGGTCGCCGGACATGCGCGTGCCGATCGCGCACGCGCTCGCCTGGCCCGACCGGATGGATACGCCGTGCGAACGGCTCGATCTTGCCCGGATCGGGCGGCTGGATTTCGAGGCGCCCGACATGGTGCGCTTCTCCGCTCTCGCGCTGGCCCGTGCCGCGCTGTCGGCGGGCGGGGCGCGGCCGGCGATCCTGAACGCGGCGAATGAAGTCGCGGTGGCGGCGTTTCTCGACCGGCGGATCGGCTTCCTCGAAATTGCCGCAATCGTCGCGGATGTTCTGGATCGCTTCGATCCGCCGAAGCCGCAGACGCTCGACGCCGTGCTGACGATCGATGCGGAGGCAAGGGTGTTGGCGGGCGAGCGTGTGAAGGACGGCGTCGCTTGATCGAATCCCCCGGACTGTTGATGACCATCATCGCGTTCCTGCTGGTGCTGGGGCCGTTGGTGTTCCTGCACGAGCTTGGCCATTATGCCGCCGGACGCTGGTTCGGTGTGAAGGTCGATGCGTTTTCGGTCGGGTTCGGCCGGGAGATTGCCGGCTTTACCGACCGGCACGGCACCCGGTGGAAGTTCGGATGGCTACCGCTGGGGGGCTATGTCCGCTTTGCCGGCGACATGAACCCGGCGTCGCAGCCGGATGCGGAATGGCTGCAACTGCCGGCCCATGAGCGCGCTCGCACGTTTCAGGCCAAGCCGGTATGGCAGCGGGCGATCATCGTTGCGGCGGGGCCGGCGGTGAACCTGTTGCTCGCAGTCCTGATCCTGGGTGGCTTTGCCGCAGCCTATGGCGTGGATCGCACGCCGGCCACAGTCGGCGGTGTGGTGCAGGGCAGTGCTGCGGACCGCGCCGGATTGCAGCCGGGGGACCGGATCGCGGCGCTGGACGGGCGGACGATCGAAACCTTTTCGGACCTGTCCTTCTATACCGCGATGCATCCGGGCGAACGGGTGACGGTGGAGTATCTGCGCGGCGGAGCGGCGCAGAAGACCGATGCCGTCATCGGTTCGGTGGTACAGCGCGACCGGTTCGGCAACGAAGCGAAGATCGGCCGGTTCGGCATCGAGCGTGGGCCTCCGGTCTATGCCCCGCTGCCGCTCTGGCAGGCGCCAGCCGAAGGCACGCGGATGGTCGGTGCGATCCTGCGCGGGACCGTCGACGGGCTGTGGCAGATCATCACCGGGCGGCGTTCGATGGACGAAATGGGCGGCCCCTTGCGCATTGCCAAGACGTCGGGCGAACAGCTGTCGCTCGGTTGGCCGGCGCTGGTGACGTTCGTGGCGTTCGTATCCATTAACTTGGGGTTCATCAACTTGTTGCCAGTTCCGATGCTGGATGGCGGCCACCTGTTCTTCTACGCCATCGAAGCGGTGAAGCGCGGGCCGGTCAGCCCGCAGACGATGGAGTGGGCGTTCCGCGGCGGATTGGCGCTGTTGCTTGCATTGATGATTTTCGTCACGGTGAACGATCTGGGGGCGTTCGGCGTGTGGCGTGGGCTGGCCGGCTTGATCGGCTGACGCGGTTAGGGCAGGGCGCAATCGTCCTGTTTGGAAAGTTCCTCCGGTTGGGGTGGGTTTGGTGACGGCAAGCAAGTTTTCGATTTACGGCGCGCATGGCGTCGCGCTGCTCGCGAGCACGATGCTCTCGGGCACGGCCGCCTCGGCCCAGACGCGCCCGGCCGCTGCTGCCCCGGCAGTCCAGCCGCCCACCGCGCAGGCGCCGGCGGCGCCCGTCGCGCCGACCCGTACCATCCGCTCGCTCCGGGTCGAAGGCGCACAGCGTATCGAACCGGACACGGTGCTGTCCTATACCAAGCTGCGCGTCGGCATTCCGTACACCGCGGAAACGCTCGATCAGGCGATCAAGGACCTGTACGCGTCGGACCTGCTCGCCAATGTCGAGATCGAGGGCGCCGAGACCAGCGACATCATCGTCCGGGTGCGCGAGAACCCGATCATCAACCGCGTCGTGCTGGAAGGCAACAAGCGGCTGAAGGACGACAAGATCACCAAGGAGATCAAGCTCGCCCCGCGGCAGATCTTCACCCGTACCGCCGTCCGTGCCGACGTGGCGCGGATCGTCGAGCTGTATCGCCGTCAGGGCCGGTTCGCGGCGAATGTCGAGCCGAAGATGGTCATGCTCGACCAGAACCGCGTCGACGTAATCTTCGAAATCCAGGAAGGGCCGAAGTCCAAGGTCCGCCAGATCAACATCCTCGGCAACGAGGTGTTCAGCGACAGCGAGCTGCGCGGCGAGATGGCGACCAAGGAGTCGCGGCCGTGGCGCATCTTCAGCTCGAACACGAGCTATGATCAGGATCGCCTCGCCTACGACCAGCAGAAGCTGCGCCAATTCTACCTGACCAACGGCTATGCCGATTTCCGCGTCATCTCGGCCGTTGCCGAACTGACGCCGGACAAGGAAGACTTCATCATCACCTACGTGGTGGAGGAAGGGAAGCGGTACAAATTCGGCGATGTGGCGGTCGAAAGCGCGATCCGCGACTTCGACAACGCATCGTTGACCAAGTCGCTGCCGATGAAGAAGGGCGACTGGTACAACGCGAAGCTGACCGAAGACGCGATCGACCAACTGAGCGAATATGCCGGGCTGTTCGGCTATGCGTTCACCGACGTGCGCCCGGAATATCAGCCGGACCGCGAAAACCTGACCATGGCGATCACGTTCTTCCTGAACGAAGCCAACCGCACCTATGTCGAGAAGATCGACATCACCGGCAATACGCAGACGCAGGACCGCGTGATCCGTCGCGAATTCCGCGTGGCCGAAGGGGACGCGTTCAACGCGTTCCTGATCAAGCGTTCGCAGGACCGCATCAATTCGCTGGGATATTTCCAGGACAAGTTCGAAATCGAGCGCAAGGAAGGGTCCTCGCCCGACCGGATCATCCTGGCGGCGAATGTCGAGGAAAAGTCGACCGGCGAACTGACGCTGTCGGCCGGCTTCTCCAGCCTCGAACGCTTCATCATCCAGGCGTCGATCCGCCAACGGAATTTCCGGGGCAAGGGGCAGGACCTTCAGGCGTCGGTCAATTATTCGACCTATCAGAAGTCGATCGAGCTGGGCTTCACCGAACCCTATCTGTTCGACAAGAATATCGCGCTGGGCGGTACGCTGTTCCGCCGCGATTTCAATTCGTTCAACTTCCTCGGCACCGGCCGCAACTCGCTCTATTCGCAGATTTCGACCGGCGGACAGGTCGTGGCGAGCGTGCCGCTGACCGAGTTCTGGACGCTGTCGGGCCGCTATCAGTTGAGCCAGGACAATGTCGGGCTGGACGAGGCGACCTATTTCACCGACGGCGTCTGCGACCCGTTGAAGGCCGGGCGCTATCTGTGCGATTCAATCGGCAACCGTTTGTCGAGCATCGTCGGCGCGAATCTGATCTTCGACAATCTCAACAACCGCCTGCGCCCGTCGCGTGGCCAGCGGCTGGTGACCGGCGTCGACTTTGCCGGTCTGGGCGGCGACGTGCGCTATGCCCGCGTGCGCGGCGACTTCGACAAATACTGGAATCTCGGCGGGTTCGTCCTGTCGGCCGGTATCGAGGGCGGCTATATCCACGCGCTCCAGAAGAGCCCGGGCGAGGGAATCGATCCGGTCCGCATCGTCGATCGCTTCTATCTGGGTGAACCGCAGTTCCGCGGCTTCGACATTCGCGGCGTCGGCCCGCGCATCCAGCGGCAGCGTTACACCGGGTCGGTCGCCGGGGGCGATCAGGCGCTGATCACCGCACGCGATCAGGTGCTGAACGACCCGCTGGGCGGCAAGGCCTATTATCTCGGCAAGCTCGAACTCGAGCCGCCGTTGGGATCGGGCATCGCCGAGCTGGGGCTGCGTCCGTCGATCTTCATCCAGGCCGGTGCGCTGTTCGGCGTCACCCGTCCGCTGCCGACCGTTCAGTTCGAGCAGGCGAAGAATGCCGATGGCACGTTGCGGTTCAACAAGGACGGGTCGCCGTCGTTGCTGCCGTTCAGCCAGCCGACCAAGATCAACGGTCAGCAGGTCTACAACAACCAGTTCACCGACGCGTCGGGCGCAACGGCATTCCGCCAGACCACCTGTGCGGTCGGTTACTCGGCGACGATCGGTGGCACGTGCGCCGGCGGTGAAGCGAACACGCTTGCCGTGTCGACCACCGATCCCTTCCTCGAACAGTTCCTTGGCGATTCGGCTCGCCCGCGCCTGTCGATCGGTATCGGGGTGAACTGGAACTCGCCGTTCGGGCCGCTGCGCATCGACCTTGCCAAGGCGTTGCTGAGCCAGCCGGGCGACGACAAGAAACTCATTACTTTCAACGTAGGAACCCAATTCTGATGCGTAGCTTCACCAAGGCGGCTGTCGCCGCATTCGTTTTCGCCCTTCCGACCGCCCCGGCGTTCGCCCAGGCGCTGCCCGACGCGAAGATCGCCGTCGTGGATTCGGAGCGGATCTTCCGCGACTGCACCGCGTGCAAGGCGGCAACCGCGCAGCTCCAGACGCAGCGCACCCAGCTCCAGTCGCTCGCGACCTCGCTCGGCCAGCCGCTGCAGACCGAAGCGCAGTCGCTGCAGACCGCCGTGACCGCCGCCAAGGGCAACCCGGACGCCGCGCTCCAGACCCGCATCCGCACCTTCGAGCAGCGCCAGCAGCAGGCGCAGCAGCAGATCGGCCAGCAGGAACAGCAGGTCCAGCGCAACATCGCCTATGTCCGCGAACAGATCGGCACGAAGCTGGGCCCGATCATTACCCAGGTCGCGCAGCAGCGCGGCGCGACGCTGGCCGTCGACAAGGGCAGCAGCTTCTACAACGCACCGGCGACCGAGATCACCGACGCGGTGCTCGCCGCCCTCAACGCGCAGCTGCCGAGCGTCAGCGTGACCGCCCCGGCACAGGCCGCCCCGACCGCGCCCGCCGCCGGCGCACGTCCGGCCCCGGCAGGCCGCTGATCGATGGAAGGGGAAGCGACCTCGATCGGACCGCTCGACATCACGCGCGTGATGGCGGCGATCCCGCATCGCTATCCCATGTTGCTGGTCGACCGTGTCGCGGAGCTGATCCCCGACCGGTCGATCACCGCGATCAAGGCGGTGACGATCAACGAAGGCTTTTTCCAGGGGCATTTCCCCGGCCGTCCGATCATGCCGGGCGTGCTGATCGTCGAGGCGCTGGCGCAGGCCGCCGGCATCCTCGCGGTCGAAAGCCTCGGCCTCGCCGGCTCGGGCAAGCTGGTCTATTTCATGTCGATCGACGGCGTGAAGTTCCGCAAGCCGGTCGAGCCGGGCGTGCTGCTGACGCTGGAGGCGGAGTTCGTGCAGAAGCGCGCGCGGGTCTGCAAGTTCGCGGGCAAGGCGCGGATCGATGGCGAACTGGCCGCCGAATGCGAATTCACCGCGATGATCGCCGACCCGCCCAAGGCGTAGGCGGATACCGATCATTGCTATTATGGGCGCGTCCGTGTACGGGCGCGCCTTCCCCTTTCCAGGGCTGGTCGGAACCAGCCGCTTGCGGAGACAGTCGATGAAGAAAGACACGCACCCCGACTACCACATGATCAAGGTCCAGATGACCGACGGCACGGTGTTCGAAACCCGCTCCACCTGGGGCAAGGAAGGCGACACGATGCAGCTGGACATCGACCCGCTGGCGCACCCGGCATGGACCGGCGGCCGTGGCCAGATGCTGGATTCGGGCGGCCAGGTCGCGCGCTTCAACAAGCGCTTCGGCGGTCTCACGCTCGGCAAGAAGTAAGTCGCACGCGGCGGGATGCCGCGTCGATTGCTGCGAAAAGGGCCGCGGTGGCAGATGCTACCGCGGCCCTTTTTGTTTTGCGGAGAGCGTCACCTTCCCCACTTCATGGCGTAAAACCCGGCCGGCTCGGCTTGTCCGGCGGACGACGAATTTGAGCGCGACAGGACCGATCCACCAGCTCGTCATCCCGGGTCAAGCCCGGGGTGACGGAGATGGCGTGGTCTGGTTGGACGATCCGGGGATCGAGACCGATCCCCGGACGTCCCATCACCGCCCGCGATTGTCGAGCGTAGCGGGCGCCAGCCGCACCGTTGCCCGTTCGGCGATGTCGGTCGCGGAATGGGCCAGCAGCAGCTGATAGTCGCCGCCGGCGATGTTCCAGCCGCGGGTCTTGCTGTCGAAGGTCGCTAGCAGGCGCGGATCGACGGTCAGCGTGACCGACCGGCTTTCACCCGGGGCCAGATCGACCTTGGTGAAGCCGCCGAGCCGCTTGGGTGCTTCCCAGCCGTTGCCGGCGACATAGAGCTGGGCCAGCCCCTTGCCCCGGACCTTGCCGCTGTTGGTGATGGTGAAGCTCGCCGACACGCTCTTGCCCTGCGGCGTGGCGGTCAGCTTGCCGAGCGTGAAATTGGTGTAGGAGAGGCCGTAGCCGAACGGGAACAGCGGCCTGGCGCCGGTCTTGTCGAACCATTTGTAGCCGACCGCAGCGCCTTCGATATCGTAATTGCCCATCGGGTGTGAATCGCGGTCGAGCTTGGGATCGCCCTCGATCACCGGACGCGGCAGCTGGGCGAGCGAAGCGGGGAAGGTTGCGGGCAGGTGACCCGACGGGTTGACCTCGCCGGTCAGGACGCGGGCGATCGCTTCGCCGCCCGAGGTGCCGGAATACCATGCCTCGAGCACTGAGCCGACCTTTGGCAGCCACGGCATCAGCACCGGACCGCCGGTTTCGAGCACGACGACGGTGCGCTTGTTGGCGCGCGCGACCGCGTCGATCAGCGCATCCTGATTGTCGGGCAGGTTCAGGTTCGGCGCGTCGATCGATTCGCCAGTCCATTGTTCACCGAACACGATGACGACATCGGCCTTGCGCGCGGCGGCCGCGGCGGCGCGAACGTCCTTGCCGTCGAGATAGGTAACGGTGGCGCGGGTGCGGGCCTGCAACGCCTTCACTGGTGAGGACGGGTGGTAGAGCTTGGGGCCGGGGAAGCCGCTGGGGAATTCGTCCGGCACGGCCAAGCCGTTGACCGGACCGCCATAGGGATAGACCTGGCTCGACCCGCCGCCCGACAGGACGCCGACATCGGCATGGGCACCGATGACGAGGATCGACTTTGCCGTGCG
This sequence comes from Sphingomonas sp. ABOLH, assembly GCF_003951715.1. Lineage (NCBI taxonomy): Bacteria > Pseudomonadati > Pseudomonadota > Alphaproteobacteria > Sphingomonadales > Sphingomonadaceae > Sphingomonas > Sphingomonas sp. ABOLH. The sequence goes on from NZ_QQWV01000013.1 coordinate 78,794, forward strand.
CGACAACGGCAGCAGGCCCGGCGTGTTCTTGAGCAGGACGATGCCTTCTTCCGCATCGGCGCGGGTGACGGCGGCGTGGGCGGCATAGTCGATCGTGGTCGCGCGGTCGCCGGCCACCGGCTTGTCGAACAGGCCGTTGTCGAACATCGCCCACAGAATGCGGCGGGCCATGTCGGTCGCGCGGGCTTCGGGCACATAGCCGTTGTTGACCGCTTCGCGCAGCGCATCGGCGAAATAGGGCGAGCGGTCGAACGCCCAGCCCGATTGCTGGTCCAACCCGGCATTGGCCGCCTGCGTCGTCGAATGGGTTGCGCCCCAGTCGGACATGACGAAGCCCTTGTAGCCCCAGTCCTGCTTCAGCGTCTTGTTGAGCAGCCAGTCATTCTCGCACGCATAGAAGCCGTTGACGCGGTTGTAGGCGCACATGACCGATCCGGGATCGCCGACCTCCAGCGCGAATTCGAAAGCGAGCAGGTCGGACTGGCGGGCGGCCTGTTCGCCGATCCTGTGGTCGATGTTGAAGCGGTTCGTTTCCTGCCCGTTGAAGGCGAAATGCTTCATCGTCGAAACGACGTTCTGCGACTGGATGCCCTTGATCTCGTGGCCGGTGATGATGCCCGCGAGCAGCGGGTCTTCGCCGCCATATTCGAAATTCCGCCCGTTGCGCGGTTCGCGCATCAGGTTCATGCCGCCGGCCAGCTGCACGTTGAAGCCCGACAGAAACGCCTCGTTCCCGATCATCGCACCGCCCGCCTGCGCGAGTTCGGGGTTCCAGGTCGCGGCGGTGGCGATGCCCGAGGGGAGCGACGTGCGCAGACGCGGGGTCTGCGTACGCTGGCTGGCGACGCCGACACCGGCATCGGTCTGCCACTGGTTCGGGATGCCGAGGCGCGGGATGCCCGGGACGATGCCGGCGGAATCGGGCAGGCCGTCCTTCGGCATCTGCCAGTTCTTGATCGGCGAGCGTTGCCATTCCGCCTTGGTCGAGAAATAGCCGAAGGTCAGCTGGAGCTTTTCGTCGAGCGTCATTTCCTTCAGCAGCAATTCGGTCCGCGCCGCGGCGTCGAGCGCGGTGTTCATCCATGGGCGCTGCTGCGGGCCTTCGGTCGGCGCACTAGCGGCCTTGGGTGCGTTGTTGGTCGTCTGCGCCAAAGCGGGCGACGACAGGATGCTGCCGGCGAGCAACGTGCCGCCGAGCAGGCGCAGCAGGGTGGTGCGGGAAGTGGCGGGCATGCGGTGCTTTCCGATCGAAGTCGAGTGAACGTTCACAATGGTTCTATTCAGTCCGTTTGTCGATACTGGCATCATCGTCCCCCAGCCGTTTCCTGTTCGCTGTTCGCGCCCGACTTACTGCAGGATGATAACGTTGTCAGCCCAGACGGTCTGCGTCAGTCGGCATCGGTCCGATCGGCGCCGAACAGGGCGTAGCGTTCGCGCCAAGCGGCTACCTCTGGCGCGAGCGCGGCGGGCGGCGGGGTGTCGGACAGGACGTGACGGGCGACGTCGGCCGCCGGGTGCATCAGCATCTTTTCCTCGCCGTCGCTGAACCAGACCGGCACCAGGTCCCGGCACAGGCGGTCGAGCGTCGCGGCGGCCAGCCCGTTGCGGATTGCGTCGCTGCCCGGCAGCATGCGGATATTGATCGACACCGCCTCCAGACAATTCTGCGCCTGGTCGACGAAATTCAGCGAGACGAGCAGGCCGGAGCGGTCGGGCCGGGCGGCGTCGGGCAGGTCGGCGCGGCGGCGCCAGACACAGAACCAGGTCCGGCAGATATGCGGGCGTACTGCGTGGATGCCGCATCCGCCTGGCGTCAGGTGCGAACAGGCGATGCCGGCCGGCTTGGCGAAATCCGGCGAATTGACCGTCAGATGGGTGCAGCAGGCAGTGCAGTCGCCGCAGTCGCGCTCCGGCAGGACCGGGCCGAGCAGCATGGTTTCGATATCGGGTTCACTCGGCGGGCGGTGCATGTGCGGCCTATACCGCCGGATGCCGAAGCGGCAAAATCGCGGTCAGCTGTCAGACCGCAGCCGATAGCCGACGCCCAGTTCATTGGCGATGACGTTGCCGACCGGGTCGGGGGCTTCGAGCTTCTGGCGCAGGTTGCGGATGATGATGCGCAGATATTCGATGCGGGGGTCCTCGTCGCCACCCCAGCAGGTCGTCAGCAGCCGTTCGTGCGTCACGATGCGGCCGATGTGGCGGGCGAGTTGCGCCAGCACGTCATGTTCCTTGCGGGTCAGGTGGAGCTCGACCCCGGCGCGGAATACGGTGCGACGATCCAGGTCGATGCGCAGGTCGCCGCGCTCGACGATCTGCCGTGCGGGGTCGTTGGCGCGGCGATGCCGCAGCGCGACCCGGAGGCGCGCGAGCAGTTCCTCGGTATCGAACGGCTTGGTGACGAAGTCGTCGGCGCCGAGGTCGAGCGCGGATACCTTTTCCTCCACGGCATCGCGCGCGGAGACGACCAGCACGACCGCGTCGCCCTGCGCACGCAGCAGCGGGATCAGGCTCAGTCCGTCGCGGTCGGGCAGGCCGAGGTCGAGCAGGACCGCGTCGGGGCGTTCGGCTGCAGCTTCGTGCAAGGCATCCCGACCGTTACAGGCGTCGACGACGTCATAACCTGCGCGGACCAGGGTGTTGCGGAGTAGACGGCGGATGGCGGCTTCGTCGTCGACGACGAGAATTTTCGCGGGCATCAGTCGGCGCTCCCCGCGACGTCGCGCAGCAGCAGGGCGGGCGGGAGGATCAGTGAGAAGATAGCGCCGGCGCCATCGGGTCGGTTCGCGGCGGTGACGGTCATCCCCATCGCTTCGGCAAAGGCCTTGACGATGGCAAGGCCCAGCCCGGTGCCGCCGGCCGAGCGATCGGTCCCCTCCAGCCGGGTAAAGGTTTCGAACACGCGCGCCTCCTGTCCGGGGGGAAGGCCCGGCCCCTGATCGCGGACCGACAGGCTGATCTCGCCATAGCGGTTGCGCCCTTCGATCACGATTTCGGTGCCCGGATCGGCGTAACGCCCGGCATTGTCGAGCAGATTGAGCAGGCAATGGTGCAGTAATTGCGGATCGACGCGCACCAGCGGCAGATCGGGCGGCACGTCGAGGCGGACGTCATGCCCCGCCAGCGCATCGCGCGCGTCGTGCGCGGCCCCGGCGACAGCATCGCTGAGGTCGGTCGCCTCGACCTTCAGCCGGATCGCGCCGGCCTCCACCCGCGCCATGTCGAGCAGGTTGGCGACGAAGCGGTTCAGCCGCGCCGCTTCCGACCGGATCGTGCCGACCAGTTCGGGCGTGACGCCGTGGCCCAGCTGGTCGGCGGCGACCATCACGGCGGTCAGCGGGGTGCGCAGGTCGTGGCTGACCGACGACAGCAGTGCGGCGCGCAGCCGGTCGCGGGTACGGACGGCGTCGACGTCGCGCATCTCGGCCTGCAGGCGCAGCCGTTCGAGGACGAGCGCGGATTGGTCGGCGAGGCTGGAGAGCAGGGGAAGCTGGTCGGGGCGGACCGGATTGCCGCCACTTTCATTGGCGATGGCCAGTACACCGACCCTCCGTTCGCCGGCCTTCAGCGGGTGGAACAGCCATTCGGAGGCGGTGAGCGTGCCCGATCCCTTGCCGGCAGGCGTGCCGGTTTCATAGGCCCAGTTTGCGGCGGCGTGGTCCATGGTGTCGAGCCGATAGGCCGGGTCGGTCGCGGCAAGGATTGCGACGTTGCTGGCGCGATCCGGTCCCAGCAGCAGCACCTGTACGCCGAGCAGCCGTCGAACATCGTCGCAGATCATCCGCGCGGCGGTGTCGATGTCGTTTACGCTCGCGATCTGGCGCAGGAAGCCGGCGAGCGTCGCGTTGGTCCGCGCGCTGGCGGCGGCAAGATCGGCCTGCGCCCGCACGCGCGCGGTCAGCTGGCTGGTCGCGACGGCGACACCGAACAGCACCACGACCGACACGATATTTTCGGGATTGCTGATGCTGAGCGTGCCGACCGGTGGCAGGAAGAAGAAGTTGTAGGCGAGGCTGGAGGCCAGTCCGGCGAACAGGCCGGTGCGAAGCCCATGCAGGCTGGCGGCGACCATCACCGGGAGCAGATACAGCATCCCGATATTGCCGAGTTCGAGGATGTGGAACAGCGCGCTGGCGATCGCGGTGATGCCGGCGACCATCGCGGTAGTCAGCGCGTAGCCGGTGGCCGTACCCCAGGGATGTATCGGGCGCTGTCGGCGGCTGTCGGGCGGCGCTTCGCCTTCGACCGGCAGGACGTGGATCGTCACGCCCGGCGTGTCGCGCACCAGCCGGTCGACGACCGATCCATGCCGCAATTCGAACCAGCGCGACCGGCGCGACTTGCCCAGCACCAGCTGGGTCGCGCGGGCATCGGAGAGAAAGCCGCGGATGCCGTCCACCACATTGGGCGCCGGCACGGTCGCGACCGCTGCGCCGAGTTGAGTCGCGAGGGTCATCGTCGCAGCGACGCGGGCGTGCTGCGCCGGCGTGAAGGCGGCGGTGCGCGGGGTTTCGACGAACAGCGCGGTCCAGGGGCCGCGCAGGCCGTCGGCAACGCGCTTGGCCGCGCGGACCAGATTGTCGGCGCCGGGCAGTTCGTTGATCGCGACGACGATCCGGTCGCTGCCCGCCCAGGTCCCGCCCAGCCCCAGCGCGCGAACATCGTCGAGCATTCGGGCGTCGACCGCCTGTGCGGCGCGGCGCAGCGCCAGTTCGCGCAGCGCCGAGAGGTTCGATTTGGAAAAGAAATGGTCGAGCGCGCGGGTGGCCTCCTGCGGCAGATAGACCTTGCCCGCCTTCAGCCGGTCGATCAGCTCGTCGGGAGGGATATCGACGACCTCGATCTCGGCGGCTTCGAGGATGCTGTCGGGCACGGTTTCGCGGACGCGGACCCGGGTGAAGCTGGCGACGACGTCGTTGAGGCTTTCGACATGCTGGATGTTGAGCGTCGAATAGACCGAGATGCCGGCGGCCAGCAGTTCTTCGACATCCTGATAGCGTTTGGGATGGCGGCTGCCCGGTGCGTTGGTGTGCGCCAGTTCGTCCACGAGGACGAGGCGGGGGGTACGGGCCAGGATGGCGTCGATGTCCATCTCGCCCAGCGTGCGGCCTTCATAGGCGACGTCGCGACGGGGGACGATTTCGTGCCCACGGGTCAGCGCCTCGGTCTCGACCCGGCCGTGCGTCTCGACGACTCCGACCACCACGTCGACGCCGTCGCGTTTGCGCGCCGCCCCTTCGGACAGCATCTCATAGGTCTTGCCGACCCCCGGCGCCGCGCCGAGGAAGATCTTCAGCCGCCCGCGCCCCTCCTGCGCGGCGGTGCGCAGCAGGGCGTCGGGGTCGGGACGGTGCGGGTCGGCTGGCGGCATCAGCGCGGGGCGGGGGCCAGCCGGTCGAGTGCGCGGTTGAGCGCGAGGACATTGACAGTCGGGTCGCCGAGGACGGAGGTTTCGGTGGTCTCCGTCACGAGGCGGCGGACCGCATCGACGCCGATCCCGCGTACCCGCGCGACCCGGGGCGCCTGTGCCAGCGCGGCGGTTGGCGACAGGTCGGGGTCGAGCCCCGATCCGCTGGTGGTCACGAGGTCGGCTGGCAGGGGGCCGTTCACCGCTTCCGCGCGCTGCTTCGCCACGTCTGTCGTTACGCGTTCCATCAGCGCCTTGGACGTCGGGCCGAGGTTGGAGCCGGACGAGGCGAGTCCGTCATAGCCCTTGCCTGCCGCCGATGGACGGGTCTGGAAATAGCGGTCGGTGGTGAAGGCCTGTCCGACGACACTCGACCCGATCACGCGGCCGGCGTCGTCGCGGACCAGGCTGCCATTGGCCTGCGCCGGGAAGAGCGCCTGTCCAATCCCGGTCATCGCCAGCGGATAGCCGAGGCCGAGCAGCGTGGCGAACAGTAGCGTCATCACGATGGCCGGCCGCAGCGCGGAGGAGAAATCCTTGTTCATGTCCGTCTTCCTTACGCGAGGCCGAGGCCGCTGACGACGATATCGATGAGCTTGATGCCGAAAAACGGCGCGACCAGCCCCCCCAGACCGTAGATGGCGAGGTTGCGCGACAGCAGCGGCCCCGCCGCCATCGGCTTGTAGGTGACACCCTTCAGCGCCAGCGGCACCAGCATCGGGATGATGACCGCATTGAAGATGATCGCCGACAGGATCGCCGATTGCGGCGAGGCCAGCCCCATGACGTTGAGCACGCCGAGCGTCGGGTAGAGCGCGACGAACATCGCCGGGATGATCGCGAAATATTTCGCGACGTCGTTGGCGACCGAGAAGGTCGTCAGCGCCCCGCGGGTCATCAGCAACTGCTTGCCCAGCCCCACGACCTCGATCAGCTTGGTCGGATCGCTGTCGAGATCGACCATGTTGCCCGCTTCGCGTGCGGCCTGCGTGCCCGTATTCATCGCCACGCCGACATCCGCTTGGGCAAGGGCGGGGGCGTCGTTGGTGCCGTCGCCGCACATCGCGACCAGCTTGCCGCCCTGTTGTTCCTTGCGGATCAGCGCCAGCTTGTCCTCCGGCGTCGCTTCGGCGAGGAAGTCGTCGACCCCGGCTTCCGCAGCGATGGCGGCGGCGGTCAGCGGGTTGTCGCCGGTGATCATCACCGTACGAATCCCCATGGCGCGCAGTTCGCCGAAGCGTTCGCGGATGCCGGCCTTCACCACGTCCTTCAGGAAGATCGCGCCGAGCAGCCGGCCGTCCTTCACCACCGCCAGTGGCGTGCCGCCGGCCCGCGCAATCTCATCGGTGATGCGGCGCAGTTCGGTGGCGGCTGCGGTGGCGCCGGCACCGCCGCTCACCTTCAGGATCGAATCGACCGCGCCCTTCTGGATCACGGTCTCGCCGTCCCGGATGCCCGACACGCGGGTCTGTGCGGTGAAGGGAATGACCTCCGCGCCCGACGGCATCGTCAGTCTCAGGTCGAACCGGTCGCGGGCGAGGACGACGATCGAGCGGCCCTCGGGCGTCTCGTCGGCGAGGCTGGCGAGCAGCGCCGCCTCGGCCAGTTCGGCCTCGCTGGTGCCGCCGACCGCGCGGAACTCGGATGCCTGACGGTCGCCGATGGTGATCGTGCCGGTCTTGTCGAGCAGCAGCACGTCGACATCGCCCGCCGCTTCCACCGCGCGGCCCGATTTGGCGAGCACGTTGAAACGGACCAGCCGGTCCATGCCGGCGATGCCGATCGCCGACAGGAGCGCGGCGATGGTCGTCGGGATCAGCGTGATGAGCAGCGCGGCGAGGATCGCGACGGGGATGTTGCCGCCGGCATAGCTGGCGAACCCCGGAATGGTCGCGACCGCGATCAGGAAGATGATGGTGAGGCCGACGAGCAGCAGCGTCAGTGCGATCTCGTTCGGGGTCTTCTGCCGCTCCGCTCCCTCGACCAGCGCGATCATGCGGTCGAGAAAGCCCTTGCCCGGCTCGACGGTCACGCGGACGCGGATTTCGTCGGAGATGACGCGGGTCCCGGCGGTGACGGCGGAACGGTCGCCGCCCGCCTCGCGGATCACCGGCGCGCTCTCGCCGGTGATCGCCGCTTCGTTGACCGAGGCGACGCCCGACACGACCTCGCCGTCCGACGGGATCAGGTCGTTGGTTTCGACCAGTACGACGTCGCCGACGGTCAGCGCGCTTGCCGGAACGGCGTCATAATTGCGTCCATCGCCACGCAGCCGCTTTGCGGTCAGTTCCGCCTTGGTCGCGCGCAGCGATGCCGCCTGCGCCTTGCCGCGCCCTTCGGCCAGTGCCTCGGCAAAGGTGCCGAACAGGACGGTCAGCCACAGCCACACGACCAGTTGCAGCTTGAAGCCGGCGGTCAGGCCGTCATTGCCGACGACGAGCAGGATGGTGAGCAGCGCCGCGACGGTCGCGGTCACGAACATGACCGGATTGCGCACCAGTTCGGCCGGGTGCAGCTTAACGAACGAAGCCCGACACGCCGGCACGATCAGATCGGCGGTGAACAGGCTCTTGCCTTGGGATTGTGCCACCATGGCTCCCCTTAGAAGGATTGACCGCGGATCATCGCGAGATGATCGGCGATGGGACCGAGCGCGAGGCTCGGCAAGAAGGTCAGGCCGCCCAGCACCAGGATGATGCCGACCAGCAGCCCCACCCACAGGCCGCCGGTGGTCGGGAAGGACCCGGTGCTTTCCGGCGTATGCTTCTTGGCGGCGAGGCTGCCGGCGATGGCCAGCATCGGCACGATGACGAAGAAGCGGCCGAGCCACATCGCGACGCCCAGCATCCCGTTGTACCAGGGCGTGTTGGCGGTGAGGCCGGCGAAGGCCGATCCGTTGTTCGCGACCGCGCTGGTGAAGGCGTAGAGGATTTCGCTGAACCCGTGCGGCCCCTTGTTGAGCGGCCCGGCCAGCCCCTGTTCCAGCACCGACGACAGCGCAGTGAGGCCGAGAATGGCGAGCGGGAGGACGGCGATGGCCAGCACCGCCAGCTTCACTTCGCGCGCCTCGATCTTCTTGCCGACATATTCGGGCGTGCGTCCGACCATCAGTCCGGCGACGAACACGGCGAGGATCGCGAACAGCAGGAAGCCGTAGATGCCGGCGCCCACGCCGCCGATCACGACCTCCCCCAGTTGCATGTTGAACAGCGGGATCAGGCCGCCCAGCGCGGTGAAGCTGTCGTGCATCGCATTGACCGCACCGCACGATGCCGCCGTCGTGACCACCGAGAAGAGTGCGCTGGCGGCGATCCCGAAGCGGACTTCCTTGCCCTCCATATTGCCGCCTGCGACACCAAGGCTGTGCAGCATCGGGTTGCCTGCGGCTTCCTGCCAGTAGGTGACGGTCGTGCCGGCCAGGAACAGGATCATCATCGCGGCGAGGATCGCCCAACCCTGACGCGGGTTGCCGACCGCCTTGCCGAAGGTCCAGGTCAGCCCGACGCCGATCACGAAGATCGACAGTATTTGGATGAAGTTGGTCAGTGCGGTCGGGTTTTCGAACGGGTGCGCCGAATTGGCGTTGAAGAAGCCGCCGCCATTGGTGCCGAGCATCTTGATCGCTTCCTGGGATGCGACCGGACCCAGCAGGATCGACTGACGTGCGCCCTCCAGCGTCTGGACGTCGACGACGCCGGCCAGCGTCTGCGGCACGCCGCTGGCGATGTAGAAGACCGTCAGCACGACACAGAGCGGGAGCAGCAGGTAGAGCGTGATGCGGGTGATGTCGGCCCAGAAATTGCCGATCGCCTTCGCTTCCCGCCGGGCAAAGCCGCGGAACAGCGCGAACGCCAGCGCGATGCCGGTCGCCGCCGACAGGAAATTGTGGATCGTCAGCCCCAGCATCTGGCTGAGGTTCGACATGGTGCTCTCACCGCCATAGCTCTGCCAATTGGTGTTGGCGGTGAAACTGATCGCGGTATTGAACGACAGATGCTCACCGACCGCCGCCAACCCCTGCGGATTGCCCGGCAGTACCGCCTGCAACCGCAGCACGGCATAGGTTAAGAACATCAACACGGCGTTGAACACGAGCATGTGCACGGCATAGCGCCGCCAGCCCTGTTCCTGGCTCGGATCGATGCCGGAAAGACGGTAGAGGCCCCGCTCGACGGGGCCGAGGAGGAGATGGAGCGGCGTACGACGGCCTTCGTAGAGCGCGTGCAGCCACAGGCCCATCGGCTTGGCCAGCGCCAGCAGGATGCCAACGAAGCCAAGAATCAGGAGCCAGCCCTGAAATGTCATGGAACCGCCCCTTCAGAAGCGTTCGGGGCGGATCAGCACCGCCACCAGATAGACGAGCAGCCCGAGCGCGGTGATCGCGGCGAGCCAGAGGTCGAGGGTCATCGCCGCCCCCTCACGCGTTGTCGCACAGGCGGACATAGGCGAGCGTCAGCGCGACCAGTCCGACCATGACGGCGAGCCAGAGAATATCCTGCATGATGGTCGCTCCCGATTCAGAAGGCGGCCGTCAGCGCGACGACGACCGTCCCGCCGGCGATGTTGCCGCTGCCGTCCTGTCCGCGGCTGAAGCTCGGGCGGAGATAGGCGGCGTCACGGTCGGAGAGGTCGGTGTCGACATAGCTGACGTTCAGGGTAAGGGTGCGCCAGGTCGCGTCCGCGCCCAGCGACCAGTCCCAATAGCTGCCGGTCGGTGACACAGCGGTCGCGTTGGGGCCAAGCCCGTCCTGACCCCAGCTGTGGCCGATATGCGCCTTGGCGGTGATCGGGATGCCGGTGACGGGGAGGGCGGCGTCGCCCCACAGGTAGAGATTGTCGTCCTTCGCGCCCGGGCGGGTATAGACCCCGCGTGCCGCATCGGCGCCGGTTGCATACCATTTCCCGATCGCCTCCTGCTTCGGCGCATAGGCGGCACCCGCGGTCAGCGTCGCGGGGCCGGCGGTGCCGGTCAGCCTGGCATAGGGTTCGGCGAAGTCGGTCTTGTCCGCCCCGCCGGGATAGACATACCAGGTCAGGCCGACGTCGAGCGTCGCACCGTCGGCGATCGCCGTCTTGTAGCCGGCGATCAGGTCCAGTTCCATGTTGGCGCCGCCGAACGTGCCCCATCCGGCAAGGTTCGATGCCCAGGTGCCGATATACGCGCCGCTGTCGTGTGCGATGGTAATGCCGCCCTGTACCGCCATTTCCTGATCCGACTGCGAGACGCCCCGGAAACGATAGTCGGAAGCGACGGCCGCCGATCCGCTGACGGTGACGCTGGCCGGCGGTTCGGTCGGTTCGGGCGCGGCCTGGGCGTAGGTGGTGGTGGGAAATGCGGCCAGCGCCAAGGCGATGGCGGCGGGACGGAACGTCATGGATGTTACCCCTATGTCGAGGCGTCCGTCACGCGACGGCGCCTTACGGGGTGCGCGATTAGGCGCATGGGGCGTATCAATTCGAGAGCGATTCCGTTCGATCGCATAGTGCTGGCGTATAGTTGCCGCATCCGGCCGATCGCGGTAGTCGAGGCATCCGTGAGGATCGCAATCATCGACACCAGCAGCACGCGCGCGGCGATCATCGCCGAGGGCCTGGCGGAAGCGGGGCTGGACGATCAGGTGGTGATCGATCCCGCCGGACCGATCGTCCGCCAGATCGAGGCATGTTCGCCCGAAGTCGTGCTGATCAACCTCGAAAATCCGGGCCGCGACCTGCTTGAGGATTTCTTCGCCATGTCGCGCGCGCTCGACCGGCCGATCGCGATGTTCGTCGATCAGTCCGATGCGGACAGCGCGCTGGCGGCGGTCGATGCCGGAGTGTCCGCCTATGTCGTGGACGGGCTTGCCAAGCAGCGGATCAAGCCGGTCCTCGATGTCGCCATCCGCAGGTTTGAAGCCTTTTCGCGGTTGCAGGCCGAGCTGGCCGAAGCGAAGACAGCGCTGGCCGATCGGCAGACGATCGATAAGGCCAAGGCGATTCTGATGCGGCGGCGCGGGATCGACGAACCCGCCGCCTATGCGCTGCTGCGCGGCCACGCGATGCAGTCGAACCGCCGCATTGCCGAAGTGGCGGAGGCGATCGTCACCAGCGATGCGCTGATGGGGGATTTGCCATGACGACCGAGCGTTTCCGTATCGGCTTCCTGCCGCTCGTCGACGCCGCGCTGCCGATCCTGGCGCACGAACTGGGCTTTGCCGAGGAACAGGGCGTCGCGATCGATCTCGTCCGTGACGTGACCTGGGCGGCGGTGCGCGACCGGCTGCTCTATGGCCATACCGATGCGGCGCATATGGTCGCGCCGCTCGCCATCGCGTCCAGCCTGGGCCGCGACCGGCCGGCGGTGCCGATGGCGGTGCCGTTCGTGCTGGGGCTGAACGGCAATGCCATCACCTTTTCGACCGCGTTGGGCGAGGCGTGCGGGCTGGGTGACGAACTGGGCGATCCGGTCGCCGTGGGTGCGGCGCTGAAGGCTGTGGCGGAAGCGCGTGCGTCGGCGGGGCGAAGGCTGCGCTTCGGTGTCGTCCATCGCTATTCCAGCCACAACTATATGCTGCGCTACTGGCTGGCGGGAGTCGGCATCCGACCGGATATCGATGTCGAGATCGTCGTGACCAGCCCGCCCTTCGCCGCCGATGCGCTGGCGGCGGGCGAGGTGGACGGCATCTGCGTGGGCGAGCCGTGGAATTCCATCGCGGTGGATCTCGGCGTCGGGAGGATCGCGCTGGCGACCGCGCAGATATGGCGGCGGGGCGTCGAGAAGGTGCTGGCGATGCGGGCTGATACCGCTGCCGGGCGGGGCGACGCGACGTTGCGGCTGATCCGCGCATTGCACGCTGCCGCTGCGCATTTCGTCGATCCCGCGACGGTCGAACAGAGTGCTGCGATCCTTGCCCGCGACGCCTATCTCGACGCGCCGGTCGACGCGATCCTGCGGGCGATCACCGACCGCATCCGGGTGGTGCCGGGCGGGGCGCCCGTTCACTATCCGGACTTCATGTTCCAGTATCGCGAGGCAGCGAACTTCCCGTGGCGCAGTCAGGCGGCGTGGCTTTATGCACAGATGGTTCGCTGGGACGGGCGGGGTTTTGATGCCGGGGACGCGGCGATCGCGGCGGCAACATTCCGGCCGGACCTGTATCGAGCCGCGCTGGCCGGATCGGGCGCGCCGTTGCCAGGCGCCAGTTCGAAGCTGGAAGGGGCGCTGGGTGGGCC